>JAKJFY010000297.1:0-270 GCA_022704665.1 Spirochaetota bacterium
TGGCTATGGAGAGGGATGCCAGCACTGAGAAGAGCTTCCGATTTTTCCAGGAATTGCGCGCTCAGCTCTCTTGGATGATTGATGTGGAGTACGATTTGGAAGGGCCGCATCTCGGAAAAAAGAGAAATGAGGTCATCGCTTATTCTCTGAGGCAGGACGACAGGCGCTCTTGTGCATAGCCTAATAAGTATTGGCCTTTTTACCGAGCGGATAGCATATAGCAAGCCCTTGAGCTTCTCATCTGGTGCTGTTAGAGGATCTCCACCTGAA
>JAKJFY010000297.1:352-697 GCA_022704665.1 Spirochaetota bacterium
CCGCGGCGGATGGAATAGCCTGAGCAAGAATGGGGTCGAGGGGTACTCCCTGTTCATTTCTCTTGCAGCTCTCCACTGTCTCATGAGCGAGACTGAGCCAGAAAGCTGTCGCGCGATACGGCAAACCAATCGTCTTTTTGGAATTCTGCATCTCTGATCAATATAGTTTTTTAGGAAATAATGAGCAATTAGGCTAAGTAAATAGAATATAGGGGTGCAAGATAGATCTGTGCAAAGTTGACCAAGCTTCATTTCTTGGGGTGCACGACAGTTTTGGGCAAAGGTAGTTAAGCAGCATTTCTTCGAGCCCAATAGTCTTCATCGCGGTCATTTCTTGCTTTTTCT
>JAKJFY010000298.1:0-697 GCA_022704665.1 Spirochaetota bacterium
GGTGGAGAAGAGTAGTTGGGTAGGGATAACGGGGTTGACGCGGTTATCTGAGGTAGTGAAGCCGTTAGTGACTGGGTACAGTTCTGAGCGGGACATAGTGGTGAGGAGTGAGGATGGGGCGAGTGCGTTGTATGATTTATTCAAGGCGGAGCGGGAGGGGGATTTAAGTCAGGATCCGTACATGAGGCCTGGGGATGTGGTAGAGCTGAGGAAGGCTGATCTGGTAGTGAGGCTTGAGGGAGAGGTGAGGAGGTCTGGGAGCTATCAGCTTAAAGCAGGAGAGGGTGTGGGTGAGCTTATAAGCTACTATGGGGATGGTGCCTTAGAGAGTGCGAGGACGGATCTTGTTGTGTTGACGCGGAAGGCTACAGAGGAGAGGCCAGAGAGTGAGAGTGTGGTCTTTGACCTAACGAGTGCTGAGCTTCCGGCGCTCTTGGATGGTGACAGTATAAGGGTAGCGAGCAGGGAAGAATATTTACCCATAGTGTATGTAGAGGGGGCGGTACAGGGTGGGGTAGTGCTTGTGAGCCAGGCGGGTAGTCAGACTGGGGGCGCGACTACGACGGCTGGGACGGCGCCAGGCGCCAACGCAAGCAGCAGTGCACAGGCCGCACCGACTATGCCGACAACTACGCCCGCGGCAGCAACACCGACGACTACGACCGTCACGACAACAAAAGAAGCGTATGGGCTTGTG
>JAKJFY010000299.1:0-695 GCA_022704665.1 Spirochaetota bacterium
GAGCACCAATGTTTGAGGAAGGTCATGATATTCTCGCGTAAATGGACGAAGCGCGGAAGGCAAGATGGAAAGCCGCCGCTGCATGGCTTCCTCGAGGTTGGTAATTATTTCATGTTCGATACGCATAGTAGTGATTATATGTGAACTTTGTATCTGTGACAAGTACAAAATTCATAAATCGTATCTGTGATAGATACACATAACGATATAAGCGCTGTGAGCTTTTTTGGCTCTCCTACTCTATAAAATATCCTGTAAATCAAGTAAAATTCTGTTGGCCTGTCGAAGCATCCTGTGTATCCTTCAAAGGTTCTATGGCATTTTGTTTATCCAAATAACCAAAAATAGAGCAAAAATGGTTATTGCACTATTCAATCTTCTTGAGTTTGTGATATAGTTTGATAATAAAATGAATTAGTGAAGAATTCCTTTTACTTTCTTGAAGGCCTCGATGCGTATCCCCAATATTTCAAAATTGAGCGAACGAATCGGTATCAATCGACACACGCTTCTTGCCTATTTGCACTATCTTCATGAAGCAAAGCTTATCCTCAGCTTTCCTATGGACATGAGCTTGAATATTCAGAAACGGGTGATTTTCTTGTCGATGGGCAGTATACCATCGAGGTCAGCGGAAAAAACAAGACACGAGCGCAAATCAAAACCGCTGCTGATGCATATATCGCGGCGGACAA
>JAKJFY010000300.1:0-688 GCA_022704665.1 Spirochaetota bacterium
AGTTCCCACTCGCCTTTGATATCTTCAAAGGTCAGATCCGGATATAGTGAACAAGCCGAGAACAACAGTAATAAGAGAAGCAAACCACCCGTCAAATAACTTGCTTTTGGCAATTTCATAAGAACCTCCCATATCTAATAGAATTTCGATTTCTATTATACAGGCCTTTTTGAATTCCTCAAGATGTAAATTTACAGCGAAAACTATGCCGCTACGGGTTTTGTCGACTAAAAACCTAGCGCTATCCAAGCCCCGATATCCCTAGGCCCGGACAGCCGCCAAATCAAGCCGCGCAACCTCGCCTGGCTCCGACCTTCGCGCTGCCATGCGCTCAGCCGGCCACTCGCACTCGCGGTGCATCGCGTTTTCTGGTGGCTAACCACGTCGGCTGCTGTGCCCTGGCTCATGCTCGATCTGCTTCCTTCAGCCGCTCCTAAACATATACCATCCAGTTCATTGCTCTCTAACCCTTCATCCTGTATAAATCCTATCTTGTAATCCATTAATATTCTGCAATCCATTATTATTTGGCAGGATTCTCTTGATTATAGATAATTTGAAACTATACATTTGTATAGATACTAGTTTTGATTTTTTATATAATTTTGCTAATGATTCTTGATTTCTCGTCGAAGCTATACTACGCTGTGGAATGTTCACGAAATGAACATTCTTTTGGGCAAGAGTT
>JAKJFY010000301.1:0-688 GCA_022704665.1 Spirochaetota bacterium
GCAAAATATTTAAGGCTGGTGAGTGCCCGTTCGGAGGCTTGGATTTCGTCCAGAACGATGAGCGTCGCGTCAGGATCGATTTTGCGGTTGAAGTAGACCTCGAGCGTATTGATAAGGCGGTTCGGTTCGATGTCACCGGAGAATTCGCGTGCGAGCGCGGTATCCACCTCAAAATTGACAAGCATGGTGTCCCGGAAGTATCGGGCTCCGAATTCCTGCAGCAGGTAGGTCTTGCCCACTTGCCTGGCTCCGTACATGAGCAGGGGCAGTCGCGAGCTTCGGTTTTTCCACTCGAGTAGCTTCTGCATGAGTAGGCGCTCCATTGTCTTGCCTCCCTGCACTCAGGATACACTGCAGTGATAATTAAGTCAAGAAAAATAGTAAGAATAGATATTTTTATTGACTTAAAAGTATTCTAGCCCAGCGGACCCAATAATTTTGATGGGTTTACAGGATCAAGACGGGACGGGACGGCAGGATAGGAGTGGATCGACACAATGGGGTTGGGGTTAGCGGTGAAGAAATAAAACCGTGCGATGCCAAAGCCTTGAGGATGTGCAGTACTTCGATTGCGAGTTGTCCTCTGTACGTCGAGAAATGGAGTTTTGTATTGTACCCGACCGGCGTCAACCTCGTCGTGTCGGCAAATGTCGATAACGCGTACACCCGCACTGTGAGCGGACTTGAG
>JAKJFY010000302.1:0-278 GCA_022704665.1 Spirochaetota bacterium
TTATACACTATCGGTGAGAGGGCATCCATGAAATTCTTTTCCACAACATCCTTTTCAAAGAAAGTATTCTCAATCCATGGAGATTTCACTTCAATTGGCTCTGTTCTGTTGATTCTCTGCGCTGTCGCAATAAAGCTAGGCGCGCAGGAAGCAAGCGTTCCGATCACGAACATGTCAAAGCCAAAATTACAAGCCACTATGCGAGCTGACAACCCCATCCACGCTGCAGACCTTTTCTTTCCTGGCGATGATGAATATGACGAGGCTTTTTCAATAGC
>JAKJFY010000302.1:390-686 GCA_022704665.1 Spirochaetota bacterium
TTGGGGCTTCCTTGAACAATGATACAAAAGAGTCCGAGCTTCTTTCGGGCATTGTCTTCAGGGCAAGTACGCCGACCCTCTATTACGATTCGCCTGCAAAGCAGAGTGATCTCGGCACGAGCCTTCTAGAGGATCCCAGTCTCGATATCAATACCTTTACAGAAATCCTGGATTTTTGGCAAACCCTGCCGGATGTATTGGCGTTGGGCGTAAACCTGTATCCTTCAGCTTCAATCGCCTTCAATATCGATATTTCGTTCAATTATCGACGCGACAAAATAGTAGGTCAGAGTTCG
>JAKJFY010000303.1:0-684 GCA_022704665.1 Spirochaetota bacterium
GAGACCGATCGTTTTCTCTATAGAATTTCTCATCCACTTGGTGAGTATGTCATCGAGAAGGCAAAGAACGCAGATTGCCCGCCAGCCGAAATCATTTTCGATGTGACCCATCACCCTACCAAACTGAGCGTGGTAGAGGCGCTCAAAGGTGAGGCAGGCTATCTCGTGCTTCAGAGGCTTGTCGTCGAATCGTATGAGCAGGAGGAATATTTGCTTTTCTCTGGCTTTACCGACGATGGCAAGCCACTTGATCAGGAGACCATGGAAAGACTCTTTCTCTGCGAAGGAAAGGTACATGGGCCAATCATCATTTCTCCACATGATAAGGATCACCTTGCTCTAGAAGCAGAGCGCTGCGCCACAGTTACGATTAGTCGATCATTGGAAAGGAACAACCAACATTTTCTTGAGGAATGCGACCGACTCGACCGATGGGCGGACGATATGGTGAATGCCGCAGAGAAGGCGCTTTCCGACACTAAGGAACAGCTCAAAGCCCTCAGGCGACAGTCTCGACAAGCTGCAACACTGCAAGAACAGCACGAAATTCAACAGAAGATAGCCAAGCTTGAACGTCAGCGGCACCGTCAGCAGCAAGAGATCTTTAAGGTGGAGGACGAGATTATGACTAAGCGCGACGCCCTTATTGATGACCTTGAAAAGCGCCTTGCTCAAAAAACCGCG
>JAKJFY010000304.1:0-682 GCA_022704665.1 Spirochaetota bacterium
CAATTTCTGCACGACAAGGAGAATGTGTTCTTCGTCGGACCTTCTGGTGTCGGCAAAAGCCATCTTGCGCAGGCAATCGGTCATGAGGCAGTCCGTCGTGGACACGATGTACTGTTTCGTAGGACAGCACCCTTGTTCCGTTGGATTGCGGCAGGGCATGGAGACTCAAGCTATGCACGACGCCTGAAGTCCGTCATCTCAGTGCCCCTACTTATCCTTGATGATTTTGGGCTCCAGGCTCTCTCAGATGAACAGCAGAATGACCTCTACGAAGTCTTATGCGAACGCTATGAATCTGCATCGACGATTATCACCTCGAACAGGGACTTTGGGGAATGGCCTAGCGTCTTTTCGAATCCCCTCATGAGTTCCGCGGCTATGGATCGCTTGGTGCATCATGCGGTAAAATTTGTGATTGAAGGAAAATCATACCGGGTAGAAAGTTTTTCTTCCCGACAACAACGATTGACGGCAAGCAACTAGAAGGCTATGGTCAATCATGCAAAAGGGGGGTCACCAAAACTGCCGACCCGGGGTCATATCTGAGAGCGCTGCACCTGTCAAGAGAAAAATACAATGATTCTTTCTTCTCTTAGGCTCCTTTACAAACAAACTTTCTATGAATACCAAATAGATACAAGCTTTCATGCTGTTTCGCAGCAGTCATATCTTCGCCGTCTAC
>JAKJFY010000305.1:0-680 GCA_022704665.1 Spirochaetota bacterium
TGAGGGCCCAAACTCCTTTCATCCGACGAAGTTGACACGAGTCCTTCGATCTCGAGCCCACGCAATGCCCGATAGATAATGCTGATATCGAGTGCCCCTGGAGAAAAGCCGAATTGGGCGAGTTCGTTTGCCAGGCTATATCCATAGCTCTTTTTCTGATTAAGCAGCACCAAGAGGCATGTCTGCAAAAATCTTATTCCACCCCGCATCGGAGCCATACCTCTATTTCTGCCGCAGCCCTGCCCTCTGTGTCTTTCTGGCATTGTCTTCTCCTTTTCTCTCTTGAATAATAATAGTCTATAGACTAATTGTCAATAGATGGAATAGGGGGAATTTTCTTTGGGATGAAATCGCAGGGGAACATGAAATGTTGAAGAGAAGTTTCCAGACTTTGACAGTGGCGAATTAGGTTCGATCAAATAATTCATGATATAGGAAATATTAAAAAGCACTCAATTTGAAAATTGACAACATATTATTGTTTGGTTTGCAAGCGGTAAGATGATTTTTATATCTCACGGTAAGATGTTTTTTATCTCGGACGGTAAGCAGTTTTTTACATAAAGAAAGGTGATATGCACCCTTAGGAGGTTACACTTTCAAGACCAGGCGCACCAAGTTGTGGTGACACTAAAATTGCTCTCTGCTCCCAATCCGGGTAACAGTCTTGTTTCGTCAGC
>JAKJFY010000306.1:0-679 GCA_022704665.1 Spirochaetota bacterium
CACAAAGGTCGGCGCAAAGATCAGAATGACGGCCGACACCACCACGAACACCGAGCCCCAGACCAGCAGTGCAGAGTCCACAAACTTCCTGGCTGCTTCTTCGCTCTTGGACTTTCTCTCCAGATAAAATGGAATGATGAGAGTAGAAAAACCGCCGGCAAAGAGGCCCAATATTGAGCCAGGAATCAGCATGGCCACCACAAAGGCGTCGGTCTGGCCGGTGGCGCCAAAGTAATTGGCTATGAGGACTTCGCGGAAAAAGCCGATGAATTTGCTTATCAGTGCCAAAACCGAAATAAGCACCGCTGCCTGGGTTATGGTCTGTTTTTTAAGTACTGAAGGAATGTGCAAATGATGCTCCAATATGATGTCTATTTTATTAAAATTCATTGTTTTGAATTGCAAATTATCAAAATGGACATATCTCGCTACTTCCTTCTCATGCACTTAAAAGCGCACATTCTCTCATGAAAGCATAAAAAAGAGGAAAAACGCCCTCTCATCTTGCCGCGGCCTCAACACGTTGAGAGCGAGTGGCAAAAGGTACTCACTACTATACTCGCTGGCGCAAATATGAAAGCGCGCAGAAGCTGACCTCAAGCCCGCTCACAGTGCGGGTGTACGCGTTATCGACATTTGCCGACACGACGAGGTTGACGCCGTTCGGGTGCAATTTTCT
>JAKJFY010000030.1:0-228 GCA_022704665.1 Spirochaetota bacterium
TTCGAAAACGAAATCGCCGCCCGGGACTATCAATTCTTCTTTGCGCAGTACGGCTGGTACCATAAAATCTTGCCCTATGCGAGCACGGATGTCGGCCAGCGATTCATGGATAAATCTTGTCTCTTTTTTGCATAGAATTCGTCGAAGCTGAATTCCCGCTTCCTTTACATCGATTATTTCAGACGACAAGCCGCGGAAAATTATACGGGCAATGCTTTCGGCGGTTTC
>JAKJFY010000030.1:238-23587 GCA_022704665.1 Spirochaetota bacterium
GATATAATCGACACCCAGGATTTTCTTTCCAGTATTCTTAAAAGACGCAAAGTATGGGTTGCGCGCTCGGGCAATGGTCTTTACGTTTTTGAAGTTCTCAGCGACGAAGCCACAGGAGACTATATTGGTTTCGTCGCTGCCAGTGCAGGCTATAAACCAATCAGCTTCGGCGACACCGGCAACTCTAAGCGTGTCGATGTTTTCACCATCGCCTTCTTCGACGATACAGTCCAGCTCGTTGGCTATGGATCTCGCCGTATTCGAATTCTTTTCTATGATAACAACATCTTTGTTTTCTGCTATGAGCTCGCTGGCAATAAGAGAACCGAGCAGGCCCGCACCCAGAATTACTATTTTCATCGGTAGAAGTATATGTGAGCGAGTGCCCTTCTGACAATGACAGGGTCCCGAAGGTGGTGCGCCTAGCAATCTAGTGGTCCCATAAATAGGCGCTCCAACATTGACATATTGAGCCTCATTCGCATTTTGCCTACTATAGCAGACCAGGAGCCCTAAGTGAGTGGCCGGATCAACAAAGAGAAACTGATTCCTCTTATATATTTTATGAGCAGTATTCTCGTAGGAAGCCTTTTTCTAGTCCTACCAATATCGAGTAGGGAAGGCGGTCTCTCTTACTTAGATGCTCTTTTCGAGGCAACGAGTGCGGTCTGCGTTACCGGCTTGGCTGTGGTGGATACGACGACACTCACTCGATTTGGCCAAACAATTATCCTTGTGCTGATTCAGCTTGGAGGCCTCGGGATTGTGACCTTTACTACCCTTTATCTTTTTATGCCATGGCGAAAGGTATCGATGACAACTCATGGTATGATAAGGGATTATACTCTATCATCTGTTGAATATCGCACGCGCAGAACAATCCGAGAGATTATAGCATGGACCGCCTGTTTCGAGCTCATCGCTGCTTTTGTGATCTGGCCAACGCTTGCAAAGAATGGTTACTCCTTCTATGACGCGCTTTTTCATTCAATATCGGCGTTCTGTAATGCTGGATTCTCGACTTTGCGATCGGGCATGGAGAGCTTTCGGGACAATGTTCTTTTAAATGTGGTGACGATGCTGCTCATAGTCTTTGGAGGAATAGGCTTTATCGTGCTTCAGGATATTATGCGGTTTATCAAGAAAGAAAAGCGTCATCTTTCCTATCATTCCTCAGTTGTTTTGCGCACTACCGCAGTGCTCATTGTGCTTGGGGCTATTGTTTTCTATGTGCTCGAGCATAATCACGCATATAAGGAAATGAGCCAGGGTTCGAAAGTGATGGCAGCGCTTTTTCAATCGGTAACTCCAAGAACCTGCGGTTTCGATACTGTGCCACAGGCGAATCTCTCAGGTTCAAGCCAGCTTGCAACAATAATCCTCATGTTCATTGGCGCTTCGCCTGGCTCTACCGGCGGAGGTATCAAGACTGTAACGCTTTATATTCTTCTTCTTGTCGCATTGAGGATGAGAGAAGGAGGAGATACGATTGTGGACCGATATAGGACAGTGACTCCCAATACCGTATTCAAAGCAATAACTGCGCTTGTGAGGGGCGCAACTATTGTGTTGGTCGCCACCACAATCCTCATCGTCTCTGAGAGAGCAGCCGGGCATACGGTAGGACTTGAGACTGCTATTTTTGAATGTGTTTCTGCGTTCGGAACGGTTGGTCTATCTATAGGCATAACTCCATACCTTACGGCAGTCTCGAAGCTTGTCCTCATTGCGGCAATGTTCATGGGGAGGGCCGGCTTATTCGTGCTCGCAATTCCGCCTTCTAAATATTCGCCGGAGCCTTTTGCCAAATATCCTAAGGCGGATGTGCTGCTATGATTTGCTGTTCCAAGGAAGGTATAATATGAAAAACTTTGCATTTATTGGTCTTGGACCATTTGCGATGTCTATGCTGGAGCGGATTTCGGTAATAAGCGACCAGATTATTGCCGCAGACGAGAGCCCTGAGCGCATCGAGCATGTTAAGGAGATGGTCTCGGTAGCTTTTACCATGAATCTGCTCGACGAAGAAGCATTCGAACGGGCGTTCCACGAGCCAGTGGATGTAGCCATTGTCGATATAGAGTCGAATGGTCCAGAGCTCTTGCTTGTAACTTTCAGGCTCAAGAAATTGGGTGTGCCCGAAATCATTGTAAAATCGAACTCTGAGGAATATGAAGAGCTTTTGCGACTAGTTGGGGCGACTCGTGTAGTAAACTCGGACAGAGAAGCTGCACTGAGGGTGACTCCGCTTGTGCTTTCCGCTTCTCTTACGAATTTTATGCCCATAAGCGGGGATCTTGTTCTTGCGGAAGTTATAGCCCCCGATTTTGTTGTGGGCAAGAGCGTTATCGAAGGCGATCTACGCAATACGCGCCATATCAATGTTGTCGCTGTAAAATATGCTTCGGAGATGGATTCCTCCGGAGCTCACAAGGAAGTTTTTCATAATCTCGATACAAAGTATCGCTTTAAGAGTGGAGATGTGCTCCTTGTAACAGGCAAAGAGAGTGATGTTTTCGAGTTTTCTGGTATTCCAAAGACAATAGAACATGAGAAAGAAGCGACCAAAATGACAAGTTTCTTAAAAAGCATGTTTAACCGCAAGAAGAAAGATATCGCAAATAAATAGCGGCCTTTGGCATTGGTTGCGCGCTCGTTGATTCCATTTTCTCGAACCATTACAATAAGGAAGCGGCTCAGGTTTGATATACAGCCTGTGCGCTCCGGCGGCAAATTGTCGTCCGGCAAACTGCGTTGCAGAAAGTATCTGCGCGCGCAATGGAGGTCTCTATGGACATTTTTCAAAAGTGCTTTGATTACGATCTCGACAAGCAAGCCATGGAAAAAGGGATATATCCCTATTTCCAGCCGCTTGATGGGCTTGAGGGAACCGAGGCTGTCTTTAATGGCCGTAAGCTGATTATGATCGGTTCCAACAATTATCTTGGCTTGACTATGCATCCAAAAGTTAAAGAAGCCGCTCGCAAAGGTCTGGAAGAATATGGTCCTTCTTGTACTGGTAGCCGATTTCTTAATGGTACGCTCAAGCTTCACAACGAGCTCGAAGAGCGCCTTGCCGCTTTTGTGGGAAAAGATGCGGCGCTGGTTTTTTCGACTGGCATGCAAACCAATCTTGGGGCAATTTCATCGCTGGTGGATCGCAACGATATCGTAATCGCAGATAAAGACGATCACGCCTCTATAGTGGACGGGTGCAGGCTCAGTATGGGCGAAATGAAGCGCTATGTGCATGCCGACCTAGACCATCTCGAACGTATCCTGCAAAAAGTTCCTAGCGAATCAGGGGCAATGGTGATTGTAGATGGTGTTTTCTCCATGGGAGGAGATATTGCGGATTTGCCAGGTCTCGTAAAACTCTGCGAAAAATATGGAGCGAGGCTCTATGTAGACGATGCACATTCCATTGGTGTTCTGGGTGATGGGCATGGTACGGCCTGGCATTTTGGTCTTACCGATAAAGTAGATATCATAATGGGCACCTTTTCCAAGAGTTTTGCTTCGCTAGGTGGATTCGTGGCTGGTCATAGAGATGTAATCAACTACATCAAGCATACCGCCCGCTCTTTTATGTTTTCGGCATCTTTGCCCGCGCCCAATGCCATGGCTGCTCTTGCTGCTCTCGATATAATGGAGACAGAGCCTGAGCATGTAGAACACCTTTGGGACAATGCCAATTTCATGATGAAGGGCTTCCGGGAGCTCGGCTTTAATATCGGGAAAACTCAGACGCCGATTATCCCCGTTATTATCGGTGAGGATGAAGTGTGCTTCCGTTTTTGGAAGGAGCTATTCGATAATGGGCTCTATACCAATCCAGTAATAAGCCCTGCCGTACCGGAAGGAATGGCGTTATTGCGCACCTCCTATATGGCTACTCACACTAAAGATCAGCTACAGCGCGCGCTCGATATTTTCGAGACAGCCGGCAGGAAGTTCGGTATTATCTAGACAATAATATACGCAACTCCACTTGCTAGGCTGCCTAGTTTCCTTTGGCTGGAACTATGAGACCATGCTCCATAAAACTGAAATAACCGGATTCAGAGAAGATTAGATGATCCAGCATGGGTATGCCTAGGATATCGCCTGATTGCCGAAGTCGCTTGGTTATATCCACATCTTCGTCCGAAGGCTCCAGATTCCCACTTGGATGATTGTGAGCCACGATTATGGCGCAGGCTCTATCCGTGATAGGGTCGGCAAAGACTTCGCGCGGATGCACGACGGTTTTATTGATAAGCCCCTTGGTTACCTCGCGGATGGCATTTACTTCGTGGCCGCCATTTAACGATATAACAATGAAATGCTCTTGTCTTATATCTGCGAAATGGATTAGGAGAGGGTAGGCATCCTTGGGCATTCCTATGCATGTGCCGCGAGTCGAGAAAATCCGTCTCCCAAGCTCCAATGCCGCAGCCACAGCGCAGCTCTTGGCTTCTCCCATCCCTGATATGACCATAAGTTGATCGAGGTCGCATGAATCGCTGCTTTTTGTGATCTGGTTCAATACCTCTTTGGCAAGCTTGCGAACAGGCTTGCCGGGAACTCCCGAACCTAGAATTGCTACGACAAGGTCGAGGTTAGATATCGAGCCGCTGCCAAACCTCAGCATTCTCTCCCTTATGTCGAGAGATGGGGTATCAGGTTTTATCATTAGTTCCGCTTTTTCGTATGCTTGCCATTCCGTCATTTTGTCTCCTATTGATTATGACGCATCGAAAGTGATCCTCGATTCAATGTCTTTCGGCTCAATTAGCATCTAGATAGAGCATAAGGAGCACTATGGAGCACTATAGAGTAGCACGCACATAAGAATCCGCAGAAAGCATCATCAGTAGTTTGATGGGGCACAACAAATTTGTGTGATCGAGCATTTGCGTTTCAAGGCCAGCTAGAATATAATCAAAAGAGGTATTTGGTTTTTTAAGGAAATCTCAAGTCTCGATAGGAGGAGATGATGAAAAGCATAAAGGGCACCAAGACAGAAGTAAATCTTCTTACTGGATTTGCAGGGGAGTCTCAAGCGCGCAATCGCTATACCTATTTCGCTTCGAAGGCAAAGGAAGAAGGTTTCATCCAGATACAGCTTATTTTCGAGGAAACGGCAAATCAAGAGAAAGAGCATGCGAAGCGATTGTTCAAGTTCCTGGAAGGTGGAACCGCCAAAGTCTCTGCAGAATTTCCCGCAGGTGTTATCGGCACTACGCGCGAGAATCTAGCCGAGGCTGCAGGCGGAGAGAATTACGAGTGGCAGGAGATGTATCCAACTTTTGCCAAAGTGGCGCGAGATGAGGGTTTTGAGGCGATTGCAAGCGTATTTGATTCCATTGCTGTGGCCGAGAAACAGCATGCCAAGAGGTATGAAGCGCTTATGGCGAATATCGATGAAGGGCAGGTCTTCAAGCGAGATGAGCCTGTTATTTGGCGTTGCCTAAACTGCGGTTATGTATACGAGGGAACTGAACCTCCCAAAGCATGTCCCGCATGTGCTCATCCTCAAGCCTATTTCGAGCTCTTGGCTGAGAATTGGTAATAAAGGAGGATATGGTATATGACAGAAAGAAAGCAAGTTTACAAATGCATGAAGTGCGGTAATATTGTAGAAGTGCTTCATGCGGGGCAGGGCCAGCTTGTGTGCTGTGGAGAGCCCATGAAACTTATGGTGGAGAACACGAGCGATGGTGCAAAAGAAAAGCATGTGCCCGTACTTGAAAAAACTGCCGATGGCTGGTGGGTAATGGTTGGTTCGGTACTACATCCAATGGAAGAAAAGCACTACATAGAATGGATTGAGCTTGTCGCTGACGAACATTCCTATCGGGTCTACCTTTCTCCTGGTCAAGAACCCAAAGTCTTTTTCGCTGTAAAGGCAGAAAAGGTACAAGCAAGAGAATATTGCAATCTTCACGGATTGTGGAAGGCATAAGAGAGCCAAATTCTAAAGGAGCGCACTATGAAGAAGTATGTATGTGATGTCTGTGGTTACATTTATGATCCTGCAGAAGGCGACCCTGACGGAAAGATACCTGCCGGGACCCCGTTTGAAGAATTGCCAGATGACTGGGTCTGCCCGATGTGCGGTGCAAGCAAGGATTCATTTTCGCCAATGGATTGAGAAAAGGTCACCTGTCTGAAATTTGGCCAATACTTTTTCCAGCATAGGACAGGGATACTTTTTGCGGCAGGAGGCAGGGCATACTTCTTGCAGCATTGCACAATAAAAAGAGGGAGTTTGCGCTCCCTCTTTTTTTATTTTATATATCGCATTATTCTATAGCATTATTCTTTATGAGCTTGGGGTGTATATGATTTCCCGCGATGATTTTGTGTTCTGTGTAGGATATAACGGCGACACTGCAATTATAGATGGCAAAGCCAAGAAGGAGTTTAGCGGTCTTTCCACCATGGAGCTTGCAGAAAAGGGTCTGTACCGTGCAGCTTTTGCATCTGCGCTCTATTCCAAAAACCCCGAAGAGATGAAAGCCTTTATCGATTTTTTCAACAAGAAGGCAGGCACCAATTATACCGAGGCCAGTCAGCTTTCCAGGCTCTTTAGTGTCTATCTCGAGACAATTTCAAAGGCAAAGGCATTATAGTTCGTGCTCGCTCGTGCTTACTTGTGCTTGTGTCTACCTTGATGAATCGAAAGCAGATCATACGAGCCATTAGGCGCGTCGTTGGGTACGTCTATTGAACCTGCGCCTCCCCTCATATACGATAAAACCAATATGAAAAAGCCCTCGACCATATATCGCTGTTCGGCTTGTGGCCATGAAGAACCAAAATGGCTTGGGCGTTGCCCCGAGTGCGGCCAATGGAACACCATGGTCGAAGCCAAAACAATAGGGCGCTTCGAAAAGGATAAAACGGCATTTCCGGTGCCGCTGGAATCGGTGGATCCGGCTCTGGGCGCGCGCGTATCGTCCGGAATTTTAGAATTGGATCGTGTGCTGGGCGGTGGTTTTATGCGCGGCTCAGCAGTGCTCTTGGGTGGTGAGCCTGGGATAGGGAAAAGCACCCTTCTTTTGCAGGCCTGCTCGAAGCTAGGGGCAAAGGGCAAAGCGCTGTATATCTCAGGCGAGGAATCTGCGGCACAAATACGCCTTAGAGCCGAACGAGTCGGGGCTCTTTCTAAGCAGATCGAGGTGTTCTGCGGCAATGATATGCATGCTTGTCTCTCCGTGATGGATTCGGCGCATCCGCTGCTTACTGTTGTTGATTCAATCCAGACAGTACATTCAGAGGAAGCGGGGGCAGTGCCAGGAACGCCGAATCAGATTAAATTTTGCACTCAGGAATTCGTAGAGTGGGCAAAGAGCCACGATTCTATTGTCATCCTTGTGGCGCATGTGACAAAGGATGGTATGATAGCCGGTCCAAAAGCGGCTGAACATCTTGTGGACGCGGTGATCAGCTTCGAACAAGCGGAAAATACCCTGCGAGTGCTTCGCACTAGTAAGAATCGCTTTGGGTCTTCGGACGAGCTGGGGTTTTTTCTGATGGGCGAAAGTGGGCTTTCTGAGCTGCAGGATCCCTCTGGGATATTCATGGTTAGGCGCGAAGGACAATTGCCTTCGGGCATTGCTGTAGCGATTGTATACGAAGGATCGCGGATTCTGTTAGCCGAAGTGCAGGCTTTAACTATTCCTTCGAAATCGGGCATTATGAGAGTGTATTCGGATCGAATCGATCCTCTGCGTGTCTCTCGTATTGCGGCTGTGCTCGAGAAGCAGACAAGGCTCGACTTTTCCAGCCAGGAAATCTATGTGAATGTCGCAGGAGGCTTGCGGCTTACCGAGCCTGCGGTGGATCTGCCGCTCGCCTGCGCTCTCTATTCTGCGCGGTCGGGGCAAGCCCTGCCCGAGGGTTGCGCACTTGCGGGTGAGCTTTCGCTTGCTGGGGAAATCCGGCCGGTGCGCTCTATGGATAGAAGAACGAAGGCAGCCCATCAACTCGGCTTTGTACGGATTATCGGACCAAAGGCCATGCCCGCTGGAGAGCAGCTAGTGGATGTGCGCGTCACAAGTGCTGGCGCTGGAAAGGCAAATGCCGGAAAGGCAAATGCTGGAAAGGCCGGTTCTTCCGATGCCGAAAGGGCAGCAAAAGCAGGCGCGGCCAAGACCGAGGCAGCGACCCATTCGGCACAGACATTGCCCTGGCTAGGGGCTTCTTCTCTTCGAGAATCGCTGCGAATTCTTTGGGGGCAAGGTACTTAAAATGCAATTCATCAACAATGGGCAACGAATAGCAGGACTTGTCGTGCCGCTCTTATCGCTGAGGAAGAATAATAATGTCGCATGCGGAGTATTTTCGGACCTGGTAAGCCTTGGGAAAATAGCAAAGAAATGGGGACTTTCTCTGATTCAGCTCCTGCCGCTCAACGATACGGGAAATGGACCATCACCATATGCTGCCATAAGTGCCTTTGCTCTGCACCCGATATATATTTCTCTCTCCGATTCGGTCGATACTATGGCTACTTTTGGTCTGCCTTTTAAGGATGAGGTAGCAAAGGAGTTGGTGCGTGCGGAGAATGCTCTGAATCGTCGATTTGGAAGCGAGGCGCGCATTCAGCATCAGCAAGTCCAATTCGAAGCCGTGCTACAGCTAAAAATTGATGCACTTCGCAAGGCATGGAAGGCGAGTCGGGATATCTGTAGTTCCCTTGCAGAAGCCTTTGCAGCTCGAGAGACCTGGGCTAAACCTTATGCCTGTTTTGTCGCTCTAAGGGAAGAATTCGGCTTAGCGCCTTGGTGGGAATGGCCGGAGTGGCAAAGTATTTTGCCATCAGATATTGATAGACTTTGGTTCGAGTCCGAATTAGCAGAAGAGGAGCGATTTCGACTTTGGCTTCAGGTGCTCGCTCAGGATCAACTAAGGCGAGCAGTCCAAGAAGTACGTGAACTTGGCATCGATATTATGGGCGACATACCAATTCTCCTTGCTAAGGATTCGGCTGATGTATGGTTTCAGGGCGAAATATTCATCCTCGACAAACAAGCTGGAGCGCCTCCAGACATGTATTCGCCCAGGGGACAGAACTGGGGTTTTCCTCTATATAATTGGGATGCACTGCGCGCCCAGAATTATGGTTTTTGGCGCCAACGCCTGCAGACTGCAGACAATTTTTATACCGCATATCGCATAGATCATGTGCTGGGTTTTTTCCGTATTTGGGCCATAAGTATCCATGAGAGCGATGCTTATCTCGGCGCCTTTAAGCCTTCTCGGTATCTAGAACTTGTAGAACTCAAATCTATGGGTTTTTCTGACGAGCGCATCGCTTGGTTATCGAAGCCACATATTGCTGAATGGAAAATACAAGAAGCCGAGAAAAAATGCCTCGATGCAGGGATATCGCTGCTTGCAGATAGTAAGGATCCGGGCGCAGAAGGAAAACGAGAAAAGAAGCAAAAAGAAGAGCAAGAAGATAATCAAAAAAAAGAGCGAGAAGAAGGGCGAGAAGAAGAGCGAGCCAAGAGAAAAGCGCTATTTGCCAAGAGCCTCGAAGAACTCAGAAATTACTGTTTTTTGCGCATAAAAAATGAGCCGCTCTTTTTATTCAGACCCGAAATCCGAGGGACAGCTGAGATAGATACACTTTTTGGGTCACTATGGAGCGAATTCTCAGAGGCTGTACAAATTCTCGACGAATATGCCAGCACAATGCACGATTGGTGGATCGATAGGGCACTCTATCAATTCGAGCCTGACCGCTTCGTCTTTCAGTGGAGCTATAGAGAAACGACAAGCTGGAAAAGCCTTTCGCCCCAGGAACAGGCGGCCTTGGAGGCAAAGGCCGAAGCCCTCAGTTCGGAGTCGCAGGACATCTGGGAGAAACGAGGCCGCGAGCTTCTTTCGATGCTTGTATCGGCAAGCGAAATGCAAGCCTTTGCAGAAGATCTTGGTGCTGTTCCAGTTTGTGTTCCCAAGGTGTTGCGCGAGCTGAAAATCCCAGGGCTGCGGGTAATGCGCTGGGAGCGAGAATGGGACAAGCCAAATCAGCCATATATACCATTTGAAAGATATGAACCGCTATCTGTCGCCTGTACATCGGTGCATGACTCCACAAACCTGCGCCAGTGGTGGCAGGAAGAAGCCGATAGATTGCAGATATGGGCGATGTGCCAGGCTCTTGCGAAGCGCGACAAGCTTTTGAAGTCACTCATCGAACGCTGCGGAGAGACAGTTCCTGAACAGCTCGGCCCAGATGAGGCTGCTGTTCTGGTGCGCGCATTGGCGCTATCAGGCTCGATTGTTGCTGCCTATCCCATACAAGATATTCTTGCATGTCACCCAGATTGGAGATCGTCTGATCCTCATGATGAGAGGATCAACGTGCCTGGCACAACCCTAGCGACAAACTGGATGTACAGAATGCCCATCGATCTATGCGCGCTTATTAAAGATAGAGAATTTGCAAGCCTCATTTCGGAGATTATGGCTCGAGGAGCACAAGCGTGAACAATTCGGCCCAGAGAGTACAGCAGATTGCGCGTACGACCATTAAAAGAACCATCGATACATCGCTTTTTCTAATAAAGATAATGGTTCCCGTTAGCCTTTTGGTTGCGCTTCTTGGTTGGAGTGGGCTGTTGGAAAAAATCTCCGTAGTTTTGCATCCGCTCATGCACCTTTTGGGCCTGCCTGGCGAAGCTGCACTTGTGTATATCTCTGGAGCCCTTCTCAACAATTATTCAGCCATAGCCGTAATGAGCTCGATGAATCTCAGCCTTCACCATGCAATCATACTGGCTGTCATGTGCCTCATATCTCACAATCTGATAGTCGAGACCGCGGTTATGAAGTCGATTGGATCTTCAGGAACCAAGATGGTGATCTTGCGCGTAGGTGTCGCATTCCTGGCTGGTTTTATTCTAAATCTCATACTCCCTTCGTCGTTTTCGAAAATACAGCTTTTCCGCACGACGGCAGTGGCACATAGTCCTTTCTGGCCAATGATTGGCGCTTGGGCCATATCGACACTAAAGCTCATTGGGCGAATTATTCTTTACCTTCTTGTATTGATGCTTGCCGAGACACTGCTGGAACAATTCAATCTAATGGAGAGGCTTTCCCGCTGGCTCGGGTGGCTAATGCGTATATTTGGGCTCAAACCTTCGATGAGTTTTCTATGGATAGTGATCAACATCGTGGGCTATGCCTATGGCGCGGGAATCATCAAAGCCGCGCGCGATGAGGGGCGAATGACAGCTAAGGAAGGAGATCTCTTCAATCATCATGCGGCGATTTCGCACTCGCTCCTTGAAGACAGCGTGCTATACGGGGCTATTTCCTTGCCAGTTTTTTGGCTTATCGTGCCGCGCATTCTGCTTTCGATAATTGTTGTATGGTTGGAGCGCCTGCGGCGAGAGCTGTATCGTCGTTCTCTCAAGGCGGGAGTCGCATGAGCCTTATAAATTACCAGCATCGTTGCCGTTTTATCTTGAAATCGTTACTATAAAATCGAGTATAGATAAAGAGTCTCTTACATTATTGCAAGGAGCCTTATAAGAAATGAAATTTGCAGAGCCACAGACTGCTGAAACAGAATCCAAGAAACCCGAAGAGTCTTTGAATGAGCGCTTCCTTAAGACCCGTACCGTGCTTCTCGTCGGTGAGATCGACAAGGATCTCTCAGAAAAGGTAGTGCGTCAGCTCTTATTGCTTGAAAGCATCTCAGAGGAGCCAATAACCCTGCTTATCGATTCTCCTGGTGGAGATGTTTATGCCGGATTCTCTATTTTTGATGTGATTAGATTCATAAAGGCACCAGTCAGGATTGTTGGTATAGGCCTTGTCGCTTCTGCGGCAGCGCTTGTTCTGATAGCGGTTCCTAAGGATCGACGCTTTGGTTTGCCAAATTCTTCATATTTGATTCATCAGCCATTATCTGGAATGAACGGTGTAGCGACGGATATAGAGATTCATGCTAAAGAGCTCGAAAGGACACGTTTGCATATCAATGAGCTGCTTGCGGAGGCGACAGGGCAAGCGCTGGAGAAAATTATAAAAGATACAGATAGAGATTTTTGGATGAACGCCCAAGAGGCGATGCAATATGGGCTTATTGGAAAAGTAATAATGTCCAGACAAGAACTCGGTTGATAAGTTGGGGCATTCCTTATCTGGGAATTATTGCTGATTTTTGTTTTTTGTGGTGGTTTTTAATTCTAGCGCCTCAATTTTTAATTCTGGTGTAGCAATCTTAATTCTGGCGCCAGCATTTTTTAATTCTAGCGTCCGTAGTTTTGAAGCGCCAATAATGCCGGATAGCGTCTTTCTTATAAGGAGGAAAGGTGCGTCCGGCATTTCTTTTTCTTTCGATGCTCGCAATGCTGGCGGTAGGCTGCCAGTGCTCTCTACCAGCTTTGCGGACAGATAGTGAGATCAATATCGTGTCATACAATGTGCACAATCTTTTCGATGCAGAGGAGAGCGGAAAGGAATATCCTGAATTCAGGCCTTCCAAAGGAAAGTGGACAAAAGAGCTCTATGCCAAGAGGCTCGAAAATGTTGTAGAGGCTGTACGGTCGCTTTCCAGCGCTGAGACTAGTGGGAGCAATCGTGGTTCGGATCCAGATATTCTATGTTTCCAGGAACTCGAAAACGAAAAGGTTCTTTTTGATCTTGCAGAGCACCTTGGCCATGGGAGACTCCGCTATTGGGCAATGAGTGGGCCTTTAGAGAGCATAATTCATATTGGTATTTTGTCGCGCTTTCCGATCGTAGCTGTTCATTCGCATTCGGTGATGGATGCATGGGGGCTTGGCATTTTGCGAGATGTGCTGGAGGTGGAATTCGAATGCGGCAGTGTGGGCAGAATGGTTATCTTCGCCTGTCATTGGAAGTCCAAGCTGGAAGGAGAAGCGGAGACGGAACCAGCTCGCCGGGCTGCAGCGGCATTGATTGCGAATAGAATACGTAGGCTCCAACAGGAACGACCTTCTATTCCTATAATTGTCTGTGGAGACTTCAATGAATCACCAGATGAATACCTCCGTGTAAACAGGTGTTATCCTACAGCGATCATGTGCCCTGACGTGGGAGCTCCACCCATGGCCATCGAAGGAGAGCCCCTTTGGGCTTCCGGCAGTCTAGATAACATCCAAAGTGCCGATCTTAATGAAAAAATAGTGCTCTACACTCCATGGGCGGAGCATCCCGACAAATTTAGCCTCGCCTATAGAGAAAAGCGCGAGCAATACGATGGTTTCTTGCTTAACAGAAGTCTAAAGGACGGTATTGGGCTGGAATACCGGGGTTTCTATGTCGCTGATGCTCCCATGCTATTCACTGCCGAGGGTGTTCCTCGCGAGTGGAGGGGAACTGAAGGATATTCCGATCATCTACCTGTTGAGCTTGTTTTTTCAGTAATTGAAGGCGCGCAATAATGGCTTTCTTTGGCTGCGCCGAGAATGAGGGCGCGCGATAATTATGTAAAAAGGCATTCATGCCGAATTACTTCGATGTTTCGAGACTTCCAGCCTTCGAGCTTTAGACCTTGGAGCTTTAGAAGTTTCGAACCATGGAACCTTCGTCGCGGAGAAAGAGGCATCCTTGTCATTGGTCAAAACATAAAGTAAATTCTATATTTGGAGGTATATATGGTTTCTGGAGTTGTGGCCTTGCTTCTTTTGCTGTTAGCGGTAATAGCTATTGTAGTTTTGACAGGAAAGTACAAAATAAACGCTTTCCTTGTGTTGATCGGCGTATCTTTTGTCTTTGGGCTTCTGATTGGGCTACCAGCTCTGGATGTTGTTGCGGGGATCAAGAATGGATTTGGGGGGACACTGACAAGCATAGGCATTGTGATAGTCGCAGGAACCATAATGGGCACAATACTCGAAAAAACCGGTGCAGCGCTTTCCATGACCAAGGCTATCCTTAAAGTTGTTGGCAAATCGCGTGCTCCTTTAGCCATGAATATAGCCGGTTACATAGTATCGATCCCAGTTTTTTGCGATTCTGGCTATGTGATTTTGAACCCACTCAACAAGGCACTTGCAAAGGAATCCGGGATTTCGATGGCAGTGATGGCTGTAGCGCTCTCTACAGGTCTATATGCGACTCACACTATGGTTCCGCCTACTCCAGGGCCTATTGCGGCAGCCGGAGCATTGGGTGCAGATTTAGGGAAAGTAATTCTCTTGGGCCTTATTGCGGCTATTCCAGCCTCTCTTTCTGGGCTTCTCTGGGCGACCAAGTTCGCAAAGAGATATGAAATCGAGCCCGAAATCCACGAGACTTATTCGGAAATAGTAAAGAAATTCGGCAAATTGCCGAATACATTTCTTTCCTTCTTGCCAATCGTGCTTCCGATTGTGCTTATTCTCTTAAAGAGCGTTGCGGAATTCCCTTCGAAGCCTTTTGGCAATGGCGATTTTCGTGTGTTTTTGTCTTTTATTGGTGATCCTGTAACTGCGCTTATCCTCGGTGTGCTTTGTTCCTTGCTTTTGGTTCAGAAAAATGAGATAAAGAATGCTATTTCGGATTGGATGGGAGAAGGAATAAAGGAATCGGCTATCATTTTGGTAATTACGGCAGCGGGTGGCTCTCTGGGCGCTATCATCAAGGCAAGCCCGATAACGGATTTCATCAAGACAAACATGGCGAGCATGCATCTAGGAATTTTGCTGCCCTTTATGATCTCCGCGGCTCTCAAAACCGCTCAAGGTTCGTCGACTGTGGCCATTGTTACCACTGCAGGAATTATGGCGCCTCTTTTGCAGACGCTCGGTCTAGATCCAGCTCTTACGACCATAGCGATTGGCGCGGGCTCAATGGTTGTTTCGCACGCTAATGACTCCTATTTCTGGGTGGTCTCTCAATTCTCAGGCATGCCTGTAAATACGGCCTATAGGGCCTACACCTCCGCAACGGCCGTGGAAGGAGTAGTAGCGTTCTTGATGGTGCTCGTATTGTCCTTGTTTGTTTAGTGAGATAATCTAAAAGGCCGATGAACAAATTCTATGCGAATATCTGCGAACGCTTTGGCCTTAATGCCTATGTTATGGGGGATTATCAAAAGGCAGAGAGTTGGTTTCGAAAGCTAGAGCAATCGGAACCAGACTCAATCCGCGTTTTGAGAAATCTCGGAGTTATTTCTCTTGCGCAGGGGAGATCGGAAGAAGCGGAACGCTATCTTTTAAGGGAAGAAAAGCTCTATGGTCCATCCTTCTATCGCCATTCGGCTCTTGGCGATCTTGCGTATGCGACCGGCAAAAGAAAAGAGGCGGCAAAGCGATATCGACTTGCGCTCAAAGCCCAGGAATGTGCCGAAGGCGGCAAGGCTTTCCACATGAGAGAATTCATAGAGCAGCGACTTGCGATGAGCGAAGATGAAGAGAGATTCGCCAATGCAATGAAAGCCATGGAGCTTTTCAAGAAAGCAGAGGAATTGAGAGAGTCGGGCGAACATTTGGAAGCTATAAAATATTTCATGGAATCCTTTGCTCTGGATGAGACAAACTGGCCTGCTCTCAACAATGCCGCCTCCATTCATCTGAACGCGCTTAAAAATCCTGGAGAGGCAGAACCCTTGTTTCGGCAAGCCTTCGAGCTCTCTCGTAGCCCTCAAGTAGCTAGGAATCTCGATCTCTGTATCCAAGCGCTCAAACAGAATCAGAAAAATCAGGGTCAGAAAAAACGATGGAGAGTGCGGGCATGAGGGGAAGCTTTGAGCGCTCCTTGCGCGCGGATGCAGAGGATATTTTTCGAGCTGCGGTAGATCGAGTTATGCCAAACCGGCTTTTTTCTTATTGTCTTTCGTTGGAAGGATCGATTCTGAGTCTTTACGATGGAGAAAAACCACAGGCCTATGATTTATCCAAATATGATCATGTGGTGATAGCGGCCTTTGGAAAGGCTTCGATTCCAATGGCAGCAAGTCTTGCATCGATTCTGGGCGAACGAGTTACAGAAGGGCTGGTGGTCTCTAAAGCCCCGGAAAGTGGACAGAGGTCGAGACTTTCTGAGGATATCGAAAATCTTTTCGCATCCCGATCGATAAGATCGGTCGAGGCAAGCCACCCCGTTCCGGATGAAAGGTCGGTTCAAGCTGGCAGGGAAATGCTCAATCTCGCTATGCGGGTACGAAAATGGGAAGAAGTCGGTGAAAGGACTCTTGTTTTTGTACTGGTCTCTGGTGGAGGGAGCGCTCTACTGACAGTCCCTGCATCGGGTATATCGCTCGAAGATAAAGCGGAAGCGACAAGGCTTCTATTGGCTTGTGGGGCTACAATTCACGAGATCAATACAGTGCGCAAGCATCTATCTTCCATAAAAGGCGGTCTCCTGGCAAAGGCTTTTTCTCCTTCGCGGATAATTGCACTCATCCTTTCGGATGTGATGGGCGATGATCTAGATACCATTGCCTCAGGTCCTACGGTTCCAGACACGAGCACTTGGCAGGATGTGAAATCGATATTCGATAGATATGCGCTATTGGACAAGCTGCCAAAGTCCATAGTTCAAGCCGTAGAGGATGGACTGTCTGGTATTAGGCCAGAAACTCCAAAGCCGGAAGATGCAATCTTCGATTTATGTTCGACAATGCTTGTGGGTACCAATTACCATGCTATTCAAGAGGCTGAACAGAAGAGCAAGGAGCTAGGCTACAATACTCTTGTGCTTGGAAGTCGCTTTTCTGGCGAAGCTCGCGAAATAGGCAAGGTTTTCCCTGGAATCGCCCAGGATATTATCCTGCATGGAGTTCCAGTTTGCGCCCCTGCATGTATCATTGCCGGCGGAGAGACGACGGTTACTCTCCGTGGCAAGGGTAAGGGAGGAAGGAATCAGGAAATGGCCCTCTCGGTGCTAAATGAGTTTGATCATTTTCCGCGCTCTATTCGCCCGGGTCTGGAAAGAACGCTCTTTTTATCGGCAGGTACTGATGGCAACGATGGGCCTACCGATGCCGCAGGAGCCTTTGCCGACTTTGAGACGCTCCAAAATGCGCATCGCCTTGGGCTAGATCTTTCGGAATTTCTGGCCAATAACGATTCCTACACTTTTTTTAATAAGGTTGGCGGCCTTTTTATGACCGGCCCGACCGGCACGAATGTATGTGACATTCAACTACTTATCGTGCGATAAATTATTCCTGGAGATTAATTATGAAGAGTGATCCGCAACTAAAACTAGCGGTTCTAATCGATGCAGACAATACTCAGCCTACCATTATCGATGGTCTTCTCGCGGAAATAGCTAAATATGGCGTTGCCAGTGTTAAGCGAATTTATGGTGATTGGACGAACCCGAATCTTAGAGGCTGGAAAGAAAGATTGTTAGAGTATGCTATCCAGCCCGTTCAGCAGTTTGCCTATACAACCGGCAAAAATTCTACAGACAGCGCGATGATAATCGATGCGATGGATCTCTTGTATACCGAAAACTTAGATGGCTTCTGCCTTGTGTCCAGCGATTCGGATTTCACGAGGCTTGCGGCAAGGCTCCGTGAGGACGGCAAGCTTGTACTAGGTTTTGGTCAGCGCAAGACGCCCAAGCCTTTTGTGGCAGCCTGCGACAAGTTTATCTATACCGAAATTTTGCAAGCCAGTGTCGGTGAAACCGAGGAAGGCCGAGAAAGCTCGCTTGAAAAGGAAAGCGGAAAGGGCTCCCCGCCCCAGGCTGACATAAAGAGCGATACAAAGGTGAAGGCTTTGCTGGCAAGCGCTGTAGACGAAGCCGCAGACGAGTTTGGATGGGCTTATCTCGGCGAAGTAGGAACCTATCTTGCAAATCGTCTCCCAGAGTTCGATCCACGCAACTATGGTTTTAGAAAGCTTGGCGACCTTATTAAGGCTGTAAATCTATTCGAGATCGATGAGCGCACTAACCCCATGGTGCCCGGAAAGCAAGTCTATCTCAGATTGAAACAGCGTGGAAAGAGCTAAAATTTGCGAAGCTAAGGAATCAGAGGAAGTTTAGCGCGATTCTGTATTCTCTCTGTACTCTCATGAGAGTCTTAAGCATTTTACATGGGCGCAGGAAAATTTTGTGGCAAAGCCAATCATCATTTGAGTTCAAAATAATATCGATTCATGATAGGATTTCATCATGCGAGCTCTGTCTTTTATAGCAACTAGTTTGATATTGGTATTTATACTGCTTGTAATCGTCTCGTGTTCGGGCCAGAAAAAAAATCGGCTTTCTTCTTTGCCTTCAGATATCCGTACTCAAGTAGAAGAAGCTCTTTCTGCGGTGCAATTTAGCGATACCGACCGAGAGCGAGTGCTAGATGCCATAAATAAGGACTCATCCGGCTTTGTGGTGCTTTTTCGTGAAGTATGCGAAGTGATGAAAAAAGATCCCGACCTTCTGTGTCGCGTTGACAAGCAGAAAGCCCTATCTGCCCAGTATGTGCCCATGGATCTTGTAGACTTAGATGGGGCTTTCCCATATATCGTATCCAAAAAAGGTATGAAATTGCGCAAGCCCGCGCAAGAAGCGCTTGTCCGGATGGCAGAGATGGCAAGCAAGGACGGGATTACCCTCGTTGTCTCCTCCGCATATCGCTCCTATGACTATCAGAAAACTGTATTTGAACAGAATGTCAATGAAATGGGGAGGGCTGAAGCTGAGCGTGTATCCGCAGTTCCCGGAATGTCTCAGCATCAGCTTGGCACTGCCGTGGATTTTGGATCCATAAGCGATGAATTCGCGGGTAGTGTGGCCGAGCGCTGGCTTGCATCGAATGCAGGAAAATTTGGCTTTTCGCTTTCCTTTCCGAAGGATATGGAGAATATAACCGGCTATAAATGGGAGAGCTGGCACTATCGCTATATTTCGCTGCCTGCCGTGGAACTGCAGGAGCGTTTCTTTCTAGGTATTCAGCAGTATTTAATTGAATTCCTAGCAGCCTTACCGAATTAGCTAAAAACAATTTGCCCGAGGATATCCGCCACTGCGTCCTCCTTGTTTGTCTTTGTAGACACAAATCGCGCAGCCAAACGCACTTCTTCCGCAGCGTTCGCTGGAGCGCAGCCCCACCCAGCTCGCTGAATCATATGTAGGTCATTTCGCGCATCACCGATTGCCAGAACCGACTCCATGCCTAGCCTGAGGCGTTTGGCCAGACGATCAAGCGCGGCGCCCTTATTAGCGCCCTTGAGCAAGATCTCAAGGAAGTAGGGCTTAGAGGTTACGATTTCGGCCTGAGACCCGATATGATTTTTTAATTCCTCGTAGAGGGATTCGATGCGGTCAGGCTCTCCTCCAATCAAGATTTTGGTCTGATCCTTACTGAGGAAAGCATCCATGTCATATATTATTTCAATAGGCAGTCCGGATAGTTGATGATCCAGGATCGCCCACTCGTTCATGCGATTGCAATAGATTGTACCTTCTATATATATCTGCCAAGAAAAACCCTGTTGTTCAATTTGCGTTGTAACTCTTCTGCAGAATTCCGCAGGCAATTTAAGCTCTTCGAGCAGCTTGCCTGTGCTTGCTTGTATGAGCTGGGCCCCGTTAGATCCTATAAGATAATCTCCTCGCCGTTGAATAGAGAGCTCCTCAGCGTAGCGGCGCATCGAAAAATAGTTCCGCCCTGAAGCGAGCACAATATGAATACCCATGCTTTCCGCGCGTTGGAGGGCGCTTTTATTCTCTTGCGAGATTGAGAGGTCAGTGCGCAACAGCGTGTCGTCGAGGTCGAGCGCTATAAGTTTTATTTGTGCTTTATGATTTGATCGATCCATGGCTCCTATTTAACCATGGGAGCGCCGTCTTTTGAAATGGGGCGCGTGCTTTGGCCTTGAAGAGAGGCAATAATCTAGCATGGCATGAAGTCTTGAAGTCTATGATTAGTGAGCGCAATGAAAAAAGTACCCAATGCAATGAGAATCGTGCGCGCAATGAAAATCGCGCCCTATGCAAGGAAAATCGCGCCCCATGTAATGAAAATGTGCGCCCTATGCAATAAGAATCCATTGCCTAGGACTTCACCTTTGTGTGCGCTTGAAGTAGGCTAACCTCAATGACTTCGTACAATCAAGAAGATTCGCATAAGCAAGAGAATTCGTGCGGGCAAGAGAATTCGTACGAGATCGCCGGGTTCTCGGAGAATACTGCTACCGAGCTTTCCTCGCAGGCTTCATCAAAAATGGTCAGAAATGCGGGCAAACTTTCGCTCCTTACCTTTGTTTCGCGCGTACTGGGCCTAATCCGCGAGATGACCAAGGCGCGCTTTCTTGGAACTGGTATTTATTCGGATGCCTTTACGGTCTCTTTCATTATCCCCAACTTTCTTCGTCGCCTCTTTGCCGAAGGTTCGGTCACTGTAGCTTTCATCCCTACATACAAGGGTTATCTTTACGCCCAGAAGGATAGCGAAACGCGCGAATTCCTATCTGCAAGCCTCACGGTTCTAAGCATCTGCGTTACGATCGTGGTGGCAATAGGAATTGCCTTTACGCCTCTAATTGTGAAGCTGTTTGGTTCAGACCCCGTGGAAACCGCAATCCTAACGCGCATTATGTTTCCTTTTCTTGCATTTGTTTCTTTTGCCGCCCTTCTGCAAGGAATTTTGAATGCTCACGAGATCTTTGGCCCTTCTGGATTTGCTCCTATTCTATTCAATGTCTGTTTTATTGTGGTGCCGTGGATTCTGGGGGATCGTCTCGGTAATCCAGCTCGATCGATGGCCATTGGTGTCGTAATAGGTGGTCTAGCCCAAGCCTTAGTTCAGCTCCCCGCAGTATTGCGGCTGGGTACTCATATAGGGTTCATGAATCCAATCCGAGCCTTCAGGAATCCAGGAATGCGTAAGGTTTTTGCTCTCATTGCGCCAACAATTCTCGGCATGGCCGCTTATCAGGTCAACGACCTTGTAAGCACCGCATACGCTTCGCGCGCTGGTGTGGGGGTAGCATCTAGCCTTCAGTATTCTCTGCGCCTTCAAGAGCTGATCTTAGGCATCTTTGCAGTCTCCGCTGGAACCGTGCTTCTGCCTCGCTTGGCGGATACAGTGAGGCATGGGGATTGGGCAGAGTATTCCAAGACACTTGGCAATACAATGCGATCTTTGCTTTTGCTTACCGTACCCGTGGCGGTTTTTTCCATGGCATTTACGGTGAGGATAGTAACGCTACTTTTCAAAAGCGGCGATTTTTCCGATGTCTCGGTTCAGCTCACTGCGAGCGCTTTTTTCTGGCACCAAACTGGCCTTGTATTTATTGCAATGAATAGGCTGATCGCCCCAGCCTTCTATGCTCGAAGTAATACCAAAACACCTACATGGGCGGGAATAGCGAGTTTCGCTGTAAATATAGTTCTTGTCCTACTGCTAGCTTTTAGATTTCAAGGCCCGGGAATAGCATTCGCGCTATCCTTTTCTAGTGCTGTAAATACTATCTTGCTGGTGTGGGCGCTTATCAAAGATAGCATCCAAGGTATAAGGAACGAATTATGGCTCTCTCTAAAATATATGCTAAAAATGTTGCTGTTTTCGGCTATCGCTATTGTGCCAGCGATCTTTGTGGATAAGGCTGTGTCTAAAGTGGTTGCGGAATCTGGCTCGAGGCTCGTATATGCAGGTCTTCCTCTTGTAACTTCGACGCTTGTATTTGCAGCTATCGGTATCGCTTTGCTAGTGTTGACAAAAGATACGGTTGCTGCTTCAATAACGACTGCGTTGTCTCGCAGGAGCCGCGGAAAAAACGCATCACAATCTTGACACATCCCCACATGAGTGATATATTCGCCAAGCTCTATTTGCGCCCCTGTAGCTCAGTTGGCAGAGCATATCCATGGTAAGGATAAGGTCAACGGTTCGATTCCGTTCGGGGGCTCGAGTTTATTTTAGGATTATTCCGGCGTGCACAATTGTGGATCGCCGCGAAAGGAATGGGAATCATGGCATCCAAGAAAAAACAGAATGTAGAGATAATTGCTCTTCAGTGCACTGAGTGCAAGCGCCGCAACTATACAACCAAGAAGAATCGCAAAACAGCACAGGAAAAGCTTGAACTCATGAAATATTGCAAGTGGGATCGCAAGCACACGCTCCACAAAGAAACAAAGGTAAAATAAAAGGTCTTAGGCCAGTAGCTCTAATGGTAGAGCGCCGGTCTCCAAAACCGGACGTTGTGGGTTCGAGTCCTACCTGGCCTGGTAGCAAAATAACGCAACAGATGCTGTGCTTGTGTACAGCACAATGTGAAGGGGGTCCAAGGAGCCGCCATGAAGAAGATAATTCAGTTCTTCAAAGATAGCTATGCAGAACTTTCAAAGGTTGTATGGCCATCTAAAGATGAAGTAATCAGTTCGACAAGAATAGTCATTATTTCAACAGTGGCGGTAGCTCTTGTGCTCGGCCTCATCGATTTCCTCATTGTTCTGGGAATCGAGGTCGTTTTCCGATAAGGTAGAGGCTGGATGGCAAAATCCTGGTATATTCTCCATGTTTACTCCGGTTATGAAAATAAGATAGAGAAGACTATACGAATGCTCATCGACTCCGGTGAGCTTTCGCACGATATCGTCACCGATGTCAAGGTTCCCACTGAAGAGGTGTCTGAAGTAAAAGAAGGCAAGAAGCGCACTGTATCTCGAAAGATTCTTCCTGGATATATTCTTGTGGAGATGGATCTGCCAGAAGATGGCTGGAAGGCAACCTGCGCAACCATACGGAATATCAATGGTGTTACGGGTTTTGTGGGATCGTCTTCCAATGCAAGGCCTCAGCCTATCACAATGGAAGAAGTCAAACGCATATTCCAGCGTACGGGTGAGTTAAAAGGCGAGCGTCCTGTCTACTTCCGTCAGTCATTCTCTGTGGGTGAGCAGGTCAAAATTACGCAAGGGCCCTTTGAGTCGTTCTCGGGAGTCATAGATGAAGTGAATACCGAGAAAAACAAAATCAAAGTAAGTGTGCAGATCTTTGGAAGATCGACTCCCGTTGAAGTCGATATAGCACAGGTTGAAAAAATATAGGTTCTCATCCTGCCAAGGGATGTAGAGATCTTTATAAAGCAGCATACCGGCATAGTGTCTGATATGCTTCTCAGATAAGGGGTTTTTGCTCTAATGATGGGAGTCTCCATGGTATGGAGACGCTACCCCGGCAATCCAATGCCGGGTATACCACGATAGGAGAAAGGCTATGGCCAAAAAGAAAATCACTGCAATAGTAAAACTGCAGTGTCCGGCTGGAAAGGCGACACCAGCTCCTCCGGTAGGACCTGCGCTTGGTCCTCATGGTGTTTCAGCGCCCATGTTCTGTCAACAGTTCAATGAGCGCACGAAAAACATGGAGCCTGGGCTAGTTATACCGGCGATTATCACTATTTATCAGGATAAGACATTCACGTTTGTCCTGAAAAC
>JAKJFY010000307.1:0-678 GCA_022704665.1 Spirochaetota bacterium
GTAGTGCACAAATCATGAACCTGCCAAGGCAATGATCATTTTCAGCACCACTTCCTGATGGGCAGAGCCCAAAATGACAAGCGAGACATTATAGAACAAGTGGTATTTCTACAGGAGCAACGACGTATGCTGAAGGTCCCAATTTGGCAGTGGATTGATTCTGATATCGATACGCCCCACCATGAAACACTCCTGGAATGCATACGACTGAGGAGGCAGTTTCGTCAATAATCACACCAATCCCCTCCATAGGCCGTCATTCGCAGGTGAACGAGGTTAACGTTCACATTTACCCTGGCGCAATTAATTTTTTTCGCACCGTCTCATGGCTGACATCCTCGATTCCCGCGAAATTATACCAAGGAAAATTTTAACTTATAGTTTTATAAGGTCTCCTGTAAAGAGAAATGTCCACTTAATTGCGTGGCAGGATTCTGTTGTTGATGTTTCATAAGCAAGCCTCCAGTAGTTCGATTGTTTGGTCCTCGAGTCCAAAAGCCTCTTTGAAGCAGTGCAAAGGGGTACAACCACCAAGGATCTTTTGTTTATTATAAGCTAAAAATCCCTGAAAATATCAAGAAGATTTCCCTGGTTATATCACCGGGAATTCCCTGGAAAAATCAGGGGCAGTTGAAAACTGCCTCCTGGTAATCCAGAATCCCTTAGTCGAAGGACGAA
>JAKJFY010000308.1:0-677 GCA_022704665.1 Spirochaetota bacterium
ATTGAGCGCAACATCGTTGTTGATTTCTCTAAGGACTCTTCTTACTTTCATCTTAATTTCGAGCCAATCATCATAATCCTTGGGGGAATAATCTTCGTCCAAAATCACAATCAAATCGATATCGCTTTCTTCATCTGCGCTTCCATTTGCGTAGGAACCAAAAAGAATGACTTTATAAATATTTAATTCACCCAGTTTGTCCATTATCCTGTCGAGATATTCGATCTTATTTGTCATAAATGTATCCTAGTATGCACTTATCGATTTGTCGAGCACTAATCGAGAACTAGATTGGCTTTATGACACGAATAGCTTAAGTATTGAAGGAGCATTGAACCCATATAACGAATGCATAAGCTGTATTTTCGTGCCCGTAGGGCTCATTATATGGCGATTATCTTCAGTAACCTCTGCAAGGAGTTCATTTAAGCTAATTCTTTTGGGAACAATAACTATCTTCCCTTCCTCTACAACAATATCAACAGGATTCCCGTTCTTTAGCTTAAATTCCTTCACATAGGAAGAGGGGATCCTTATTCCGAGGTTGTTTCCCCATTTCTGAACAATGATTTATATGGCTATCTCCTAAGAAAATAAGGCTCTTCGCTATTTCAAATGGGTAGATACCCCATTTTACCCGCGACTCTATAAATAATAAGTTTGAAATATTCGATCGA
>JAKJFY010000309.1:0-676 GCA_022704665.1 Spirochaetota bacterium
CCTCATCAGGAATCCTGCATTATGAGAAGAAGCCACCGGGGCGAAATTCTCACTCATCGCTCTATCTCTTTGAGAGCTTTGCTCTCTTCCTTAGTAAGAAAATACCTGCAGATGTGCATCCTCATAGCCATCACCTTCTTAAAATATTTATTTCTTTAACTCACAGTTTCAGCATCGAATATAAAAGAGAGTGGGAACTAGTCGAAACAGTCATCATTGGGCCTGATGTAGCCCACCGATTTGTGAGTGACGAAGGAGCTTATGCAGTGCTTTATGTTGAAGGAGAGTCGGAGGCAGGTCAGCGCCTTTATAGAGAGTATCTTGGTTCGCAAAGGATTTGTACTTTACCTGCATCGGTGCTTATGCCAGTAAGGCCTAGTCTTATAGACCTTTTAGAAGGAAAAGGCTCAATATCAAATGCACAATCGGCTTCTATTGCAATTTTGAGTTTACTTTTAGAGGACTATGCTCAGAGCACATCTGAGCCCGACCCACGAATCCGCAGGATAATCACTATTCTTAAAGAATCACCGGATAAAAAGGCGAATATCGAGGCAGTAGCACAACAAGTAGGCCTCTCGGAGAGCAGGCTCATACACCTTTTTACTCACCAGGTTGGCGTGCCTCCGAGGCGATATGCTCTTTGGCTTCGCCTTCTCGATGCTATCGACGAGAT
>JAKJFY010000310.1:0-675 GCA_022704665.1 Spirochaetota bacterium
GCAACATGATGGTGCAGAGGCAACAAAGAGATTCTTTGATGGAGTCTTAGAGAAAGGCGAAGTGTCGCAGGAAACCATTGACGCAATGGGCGACAGGATGCTTGTTGCGGTCTTTGGCCTGCAGAAGTGCGATGATGGCTACTGGCGAATGAAAGCTACTGATAAAACATAGCTACAGAGGCATATCGGCATCTTGCACGTGCCTCTTGTAGAAGGTAGCTTGAAGGGAATGATCCACCTTAAAACCATTAACAATTGGTCTTGACAAAGGGGAGCTGCTCCATATAAGCGAGCTCACTTTACCTTTTCTCCATAAGCGCAGGGAATTTTATCTTATTTTCAAAATCATCAAAGTTGTCAAACCAGTATCTTCTGTAATTTTCTAAAACTTCGGCTATCCCTCGCCGCGGTTTGAGGAGTAGTTTGGTATTTATAGTTAATTGATTGTATGAAAAATCTTTGCATACTTTTTGATCTGCCTTTTCAATTTCAAATATCCTGGAATAGCCGTCAATTTTTCTGTATCCGTCTGCATATTCGGTTCCCTTTGGGTCAACGAACAAAATCAAATATCGTTTGCCTTTTTGCGCCCAAAAAATGAAGTCGGGTTTGAAATTGGCGATATTATTTTCCTTTGGGTTGTAATAAGGAATCAAAACCTCGTCCAGCGTTTGG
>JAKJFY010000311.1:0-670 GCA_022704665.1 Spirochaetota bacterium
ACAGAGGTCTTACTGGGGCGCCTGGAATCATCTCCCCATCCTCGTTTTTTCTTGACTGTGACACTACCATTTTCTTCTGAAGGCGGGCTCGGAAGGCGGTGATGTCTCGTGTACGGATTTCGCAAAGCAGCATGTCGGCGATCGGATCGGTGAGCACGTGGTTCTTGATATAGCCCCGTATGATGCGCGCTGATTTCCGAGTGATGCTTTTCTGCCCGATTCTCTGGATATGCGGACAACGATCATAGTCATAGAAAGGCTCGATATATTCTCTTAATGTACTTTGCCCTTCGGCATTCAAATGTTCTCTTTGAAGCGCCTCCTTAAGGACAGCTTTTGCAGCTGCTTCGTTTCTTGTGCCAGTGGAGACATATCCTTTCATTCCAGGCAGGCGATATCTCCATATCCCCGATCCCTTGCGCCGGATGAGGGAATATGGCAATTGAGTGCGCCCCATACTTAATCGTTATACACCTATTTTGGGCCTCGTCAAGATATAATTTGTCAATAGATTGTCACCTTGCATATATAAAAATATAGCCACCCATTTCTGAGTGGCTAATTCTATATATATCAAGCTATTATTTATTGAGCCGCCCCAGGATTGAACTGGGGACCCACGCCTTAAAAGGGCGTTGCTCTTCCAACTGAGCTAGCGGCCCGCGTTCAT
>JAKJFY010000312.1:0-669 GCA_022704665.1 Spirochaetota bacterium
AATTTAAATTCGGGGTATTATGCACATCCCGTTGGCTCAAAAGATGCAAATGAGCTTGGTATCTACGATATGTCGGGTAATGTATACGAATGGTGTTGGGATTATTATGGATTGTATAGTTCCGAATCTCAGAGGGACCCCACAGGAAATTCTAATGGAAATTCGCGTGTAAATCGGGGAGGTGGCTGGGGTTCCAAGCCCGATTTTTGCAGCATTTCATCTAGAAGTAGCGATATTTCTACTACATCGAACATGGCCCTCGGTTTCCGTGTCGCGCGAAGACAATAATTTTGGCATTTTATCCGAAGTCCTTCAGAATAAATCATGCCTGATGGGAGCGCATTATACAAATATTTATCTTATAAAGAATATGGCAAAGACTAGTGAGTCCGCGTTTGAAAAGCTTCTTATCCATGAAAACAGAAAAAGCTCAATAAACTTCCTCAACCTATCTTAAGTGTATGAATTCCCCATGGGCGCAGAGAAAGCTTATGGCCATCGATACTTCGCCACGATGGGCTTTCTGCGTTTGGTTCCGAGCCTTCTTTTGAACCTTGCCCTGAGCTTGATCCTGAATTTGACGCAGAGTCTGGTTTTGATCCTGGCGCTGAGCTTGATCTTGAGGTTGGGACTTTCTCGAAAAGAGGGACGTTAGGATGGCTTTGGAGC
>JAKJFY010000313.1:0-669 GCA_022704665.1 Spirochaetota bacterium
CATTCCCGCGCAGGAAAACCATAAGCCGGAAGACACACTCAATCCAAGCTTTGAGCTGGAATACTGGCGTTGGGGTTTATCTGCGGCCATTCGTTTTTTCGAGATGATAGATCTGCCTGTGAATCCCCATTGGAGAGAAGTAGCAAGTAGACTGGCTCCGCTTCCGGCCGACATGGCAAGTCATGTATATCTTGCACATGAAAACTGTCCCAGGACTTTTGATCGATTTGCGGCCGACCACCCGGAGATGCTTTTTGCCCTTGGAATGCTGCCCGGCTCTTCCATAGACAAAACTATAATGTCCGATACTCTAGATATGGTATTAAAAACCTGGGATCTGGAATCTCTTTGGGGCTGGGACTTTCCCGCAATGGCCATGACAGCTTTTCGCCTGGGAAGGAAAAAGGACGCAATCGATCTTCTTCTCATGGAAACACCCAAGAACACCTTTAGAGCCAATGGTCATAATCCTCAGTTGCCACGTACCGATCTACCGGTTTATCTGCCTGGCAATGGTGCGCTTTTATTGGCTATCTCGCTAATTGCCCAGGATTGGGATAATGCTTGGGATAGTGCTTGGGATGATGAAGATTGGAAGATGCAAGCCGAGGGACTATTGCCGATTCCCTAGGGTTTTCGATACGTGGGCTTGAAGCGACGCGTCCTCAT
>JAKJFY010000314.1:0-668 GCA_022704665.1 Spirochaetota bacterium
TTTTGAAACATAGAACCAATCTACCATATAATCCTATCATTATAAAGCGTTTTATCTCGCTGCCATGCAAGGACAGGGAATAAAAAATCGCCCCGAGCCTTGAGCGGGGCGATATGATTTAAGACGATTTGAATCCCTTATTGCTCGATTAAGCCAATGCCAGTACCGGCTGTTCTATGAAATCTTTGAAATGCTCTAGAAATCGAGCTCCATAAGCGCCATCTACTATTCGATGATCGGCCGTAAGGCTAATCTCTATTATGGGAATAAAATACTGGTTTTCTTGATTGCCCTCTACCGGTCGTCTTGTTATGGCTCCCACAGAGATAATCGCACATTGGGGTGGATTAATGATGGCTCTGAATCTAGTTATGCCAAACATTCCCAGATTTGATAGCGTTATTGTGCCATCCTGCATTTCATCTGGGCTAAGGCTTCTATTCCTCGCTTTTTCGGCCAGAGCGACGAGTTCTTGACTAAGATCTCTAACGCCCCTTTTACCACAGTCTTTTAATGTAGGCACAACAAGGCCGTCGGGACTATCTATTGCGATCGAAATGTTGAAATGCTTATAGACCCTAATCTCGCCATTTCCAAGCCAGGAAGCATTCAACAATGGATGATCTGAAAGAGTCGAAGCCATCAGTTTTGCTAATAAGATCGTAATA
>JAKJFY010000315.1:0-657 GCA_022704665.1 Spirochaetota bacterium
TTCTTGCAAGTTAGTTTGAGGATCGCTAATTTTTGCATAATAATAAGGAAATGTTTGGTCGATCATCTTCGATTTGACAACAAAACGATTTTGCTTGACATTAAAGGTTTTAATAAACTTCTCAAAATCAGAACGCATCATACAAATATCGACATCATCATCCCAAGGAATAAAACCCTTATGTCGAACTGCACCAAGTAAGGTACCATACATTAGAAAGAAAGTTATATTATTTGTTTTGCAAAAATCACTTACAGTTTTTAATATATTAAGCTGTATATATCTCATTTCCTCAATAGTTGCTTGATGCCAGTTTTGATTTTCATTAAGCATATCTTCAATCCTTCTCATCTGTCACTGAACCGCTCCGGGTTTACAGGAGACAGGGGATCTTGAAAGCATACAGTCATGGACATGGCACAAGAGTTTTCACCAGAAGTACAGGAACGAGCAGTCCGAATGCTCGTTCCCGCGCTTCGGGAGAAAACTGACTCTTTCTTCCTATAACCGTATCCTCTCACAGAATCCGGTCTCCGACAAACCCGGGGTGATTCAGGGCTCACAATACTAAGAATTGCTCAATGAATCATAAAGCTCTACATACTCAGCAAATTTTTTATTCATATCAAACAAATGCGCACGCTCTATGCACTCTTC
>JAKJFY010000316.1:0-336 GCA_022704665.1 Spirochaetota bacterium
GCGAGTCTGAAAGGCGTAGATGCGTGAATCTTGTGCTAGGCTATCCCAGATCGCCGCGGGTGTATCGAGATCTCGGTAAATCGAGGCTTTGAGCGCTTCGCTCATTGTATCCCAAGCCTCAAGACGACTCCAAAGGTGAGTTCGCCTAGAAGTTTCGTGTTACCCGCAACAGGAGAATAGATTTGCACTTTTTGATCGACCTCTGTCTGGGTTGATGGAACGCCGCTTGGGTCGCGCAGTTCGAGCGCATCCAGAGCAAGGACGCCGGTGGCCTTTGCGAAAAACTGCCAGGGTTCACGTGCTGTAATTGCTCGGGCCGAAATGGTAAATCTTTTT
>JAKJFY010000316.1:364-655 GCA_022704665.1 Spirochaetota bacterium
CGAATCTGTTGACAGCCTTGCTCCAATCGAGGCGCAAGGCAATATTGTTTTCGCCATATTGGTAACCGATGAGATTTAGTTCCGGAGCAATCGCCTTATAACTTGTGGAATAGCCAGACCGCCATTCGTACTCAAAACGGGTTTCTGGAAAATAGGTATAGCCATAGGAGCTCTGTATTTGGTTCTCTGTGGAAGCATTTCTCATATCCCCGGGCTCAAAGGTGTATTTTGTCGCACCAGCCACATGAAGGCCAAAAGTCCCCTTAGGCGTCTTTATTCTTCCACCGAGGG
>JAKJFY010000031.1:0-22239 GCA_022704665.1 Spirochaetota bacterium
CCGCTCTCCGCGCCGAACGATGTGCGCCGCTATTTTGTCACGCCCAAGGAATCAGGCGAGCTCTGCCTTATGTCCGCTCTTCTCGGCGAAAATCGCGATCTCTTTTTCCCCAAGCTCGATCCAAATGAGAACCTCCTCACCTTTAGCGAGATCGCCGTGCGCTACCTTGCAAGTCGTGGTTACGAGGCGGTGGAATGCAGTAGCGAAGACGAGGCGCGCTCGCGCGTTGCGGAGCTTAAAGCGCAGCACAAATGGCCGGTCTATTTCTTTAAAAGCGATACCACCGGCGAAAAAGACTTTGAGGAATTCTACACCGAGCGCGAGATGCTCGACATGAATCGCTTTGCGTCGATTGGTGTCATCAAGAATAAACCCGAGTACGATGCTGCGGCACTCATCTACTTTGAAGATACCATTCGCGCTATGCGCCACCGCGGCGCATGGACTCGCCAAGAGCTTATCGATATCTTCAACGCCACCATTCCCGAGTTTGCGCACAAGGAAACCGGCAAATTCCTGGACGGGAGAATGTGATGGAGAGGATATGATGCGCAACGCCGCCCTGATTCGCTTTTTTGATATCCTTTTTTCTGCGCTTGCCATCGTCGTCCTTTTTCCTTTTATGATTCCGATCATGATCGCGCTCAAACTCACCGGCGAGCACTACATCTTTTACCTGCAAACACGCGTCGGTAAAGGCGGCAAGGACTTCAAGGTGCTCAAATTCGCCACCATGCTAAAGGATAGCCCCAACCTGCCCGGCGGCGTACTCACCCAGAAGAACGATCCGCGAATCCTCCCCATGGGTAAGTTTTTACGCAAAACCAAGATCAATGAGCTACCACAACTCGTCAATATTCTTATTGGCCAAATGAGTGTCGTCGGCCCGCGCACTCAAGCGCGCCAGCACTACGAACTCTATGCCGACGACGTGAAAAAAGAGATCGACAAAGTCCCGCCAGGCCTCTCCGGCATCGCGTCGATTGTGTTCCGGGACGAAGAAGCACTCCTAGACCAGGTGCAAGGCGAGCGTAACCATTTACACGACACCATCATCGCCCCTTACAAGGGCCAGCTCGAAGTCTGGTGGGTCCACCATCGCACGCTTGCTAACTACTTCAAAATCATCATCCTCACTATGATCGTGCTCTTTTTCCCCCACAGCAACTTTTATCAAAAATGGTTCAAGGATCTTCCCCCTATGCCCAAGGAGCTGCAAGAAGTTTTATGACTAATCCCGTAAATCCAATAAAATCCTGTTATCCCGTCAACTATCCAGTAAATCCACTCCCTTGGAGGAAGCAGTGAGCGAGGCGCGGAGTTTCTCCAACATTCTTGTCACCGGTGGAGCGGGGTTTATTGGGTCGAACTTTATCCACTACCTTTTCGCCGACTTGGGATTCAGCGGTCGGGTGGTCAATCTCGATGCGCTCACCTATGCGGGCAACCCGCAGAACCTTTCGGATATCGCTGCGCAGTACAAAGACCGCTACGTGTTCGTCCATGGCGATATTCGCGATGCAGCGCTCGTTCAAAAGCTTTTTGCGGACTACAACATCGATGCGGTGGTGCACTTTGCCGCAGAGAGCCATGTGGACCGCTCGATTTTAGACCCGCAATCCTTTATCACGACCAATGTGATGGGCACCTACACGCTTTTGGAAGCGGCTCGGCAGGCATGGAAAGGTACTGCTGCTCCTGTGCTCTTCCACCACATTTCGACGGACGAAGTGTACGGCAGCCTCGGCGAGGAAGGCGCCTTTAAGGAGACGACACCCTACGATCCGCGCTCGCCCTATTCCGCGAGCAAGGCCTCAAGCGACTTTTTTGTCAAGGCCTACAGCCACACCTACGGCCTTCCTATCACCATCTCGAATTGTTCCAACAATTACGGGCCCTATCAGTTTCCGGAAAAGCTCATTCCCCTTATGATTCTCAACATGCTGGAGGGCAAGCCCCTGCCAATCTACGGCGACGGCAAGAACATTCGCGACTGGCTGTACGTGGTCGACCACAATGCTGCGGTGTGGACCATCATGACGCGCGGAACTATCGGAGAGACCTACAACATCGGCGGCGAGAACGAGTGGGAGAACATAAGGCTCCTTCATCGCCTTATCGAGATTGTGGCCGAGGAGACAGGCAATTCCGTGCGGGAGCTTGAAGGGCTCATCACCTTCGTCAAAGACCGGCCTGGCCACGACCGCCGCTACGCCATAGACTGCTCCAAGCTGAAAAATGAGCTAGGCTGGAAACAATCGGTAAGCTTTGACGAGGGCTTGCGCCACACGGTGCGCTGGTATTTGGACAACCCCGAGTGGATCGCCTCCGTTCGCTCCGGCGCCTACCGCGCCTGGATTGCCACCAATTACGAGAATCGTGCATAATCCTGTTCATCCAGTATCATCCTGTCATCCTGTCTCAATTCTATTTTCTATGTAAAGAATAAAGATGATCACAGTTTGCTCTGAAATAGTATAGAAAAGCCGATAATTGCCAATTCTGAATCGATAAACCTCTTTGTAGGTTCCTTTTAGCCTTTTTATGTTTGGGCCAAAGTAGGGGTTCTCTCGTAAGAGTGGGTAAACGTATTCCTTGATCTTCTTAGAGAGGAAACTGTACTTTGGTGATTGGATTTTCTTCTTGAAGGTTTCAGTCTCTGCAATTCTGAAGTTAGTCAATTATTGTGTACCTTCCTGCAGCAACATCGTCCAATCCCTTTTTAATATCCTTTTCGAAGGCGAGGACCTCGTTCATTTCATCATCATCGACGACTGTCTCGTTCAGAGTATAGTTCAGCGCGGCGAACTCAAGATAATTGGAAATAGTACGTTTTTGTCCTTCAGCGGCTTTTTTGAGGATGGTATAGACAGTGTCGTCGATTCTTACGGTAATTGTCTTTGCCATAGCAGTCTCCTGTATTCAATAGTATTCAATATAATTCAAAATGTCAAGAAATTTGATAAGGGAGAGGTAGTTAAAGTCATCGGTTCATCCTGCATCATCCTCTCATCCTGTCAAGAATTATCCGGTTCATCCCGTCTAATCCTGTCTAAATATACAACTTGACTATCTTGTCATGTTGTACTATCATAAGACTATGAAAAATTTGCCTGTTGCTGAGGTTCGGTCGAAATTCTCTTCTGTTCTCAAAGATGTCGCAGAAGGGGAGGAAATTGGCATCACCTTTGGTCGAAAAAAAGAGCCTATCGCGGTGATTGTGCCTATCAACGAGTACAAGAAAATAAAGGCCCGCAGACTTGGAACTTTGGAAGGCAAGGCGACAGTCTCCTTTCGCGACGACTGGGAAATCACTGACGAAGAATTGGTCGACTTGTGAACATTCTTCTCGACACGCACTTCTTGCTGTGGTGTTTTATCGATACTGGAAAAATCGAACCACACCTCTATGATCAGCTTGTGAGCTCCGAAAATGAGCTCTTTTTTAGCCAGGCGAGCCTCTGGGAAATATCGATCAAATACGGCCTTGGCAAACTCAGCTTGCAAGGCATAACGCCAGAAGATTTTTATCAGGAAATCAAAAAGAGCGATCTCAAGTGCCGCCGCCTCATGAACGATGAGCTCATCGGGTACTATCGACTCCCCATCGAACATCGAGACCCCTTCGACCGGATCATGATTTGGCAAGCGATACAATCCGACTATTATTTCCTTACCTCCGATAGCCAGGCATCAAAATATACCCCCTATGGACTAAAGCTCTTGATTTGAGAGCGAACGCATTTGGTAGCAGTGAAGTGCTCGCTGCCAGGTTACTGTGAAATAATATACTCCTGTAATATTACTTGACCCTTTTTGTTTCTTTTTCAAAAGCAGCTTATCCCGTTCATCATAGAAAATTCTGAAAATCCTGTCATAGAGTGTCACAGTCGGTGATAACATTCCGGTTTTAGTCGGGGAGAATTTTCCGGTTTCTTGTCCATAACCCGACGTTTGTTGGGTAATCAGAGAGGGGCTCAGCCTCACGTACAATGAAAGTGGAATCAACACTTCTTAGATACGGAGAGAACCCCATGGACAAGAAGCAATGTATGTTGGAAGCCCGAATCTTGCAAGCACAGGGCTACACGCAGATGCAGATTGCACAGGTGCTCGGCGTCACGGACAGGACCGTGAGAGCGTATCTCAAAGCACGACCGTGCGCGCGAAAAAAGCCGGTGCGACGCAGTAAGCTCGATCCGTTTAAAGCCTTTCTTGATGAGGAGCTTGAGAAGAATCCTTCGTACAATGGCGAACTATTGTACGAGCGGATTGTTGCCCAGGGCTATCGTGGCAAGAAAACTGTTATGAAAGCCTATGTGGCAGCCCTCAGGAGGAAGTTAAGCCAGCAAGCTGTGCTACGCTTTGAAACAGAGCCGTGGCGCCAAGCCCAGGTGGACTGGAAAGAATTCGGCAGACAACGTGTGGACGGCCATGAAACGAAGCTGTATGCCTTTGTCATGGTGTTGGGCTACTCGCGCATGCCCTTTGTACGGTTCACAACCGACATGCGACAGTCAACGCTGCTTGCTTGCCATGCACTCGCCTTCGAATACTTTGGAGGAGTGCCGCATGAGATCCTTTACGACAACATGCGGGCAGCGATATCTTCGATGCGTTTATCACCAATGGGCCAGGCTACGACTATGTGCTCAATCTGTCGGCCCTCAAGCATGTGCGCAGCGAAAAGGATCCGTACACGCTCATGCGCATGGTAGATGTCAATATTTTCAATACAGATAAGACAATGCGCTAGGCAGCGACGATTGGCGCGTGCAAATACTTCTGCGTCTCCACCGACAAAGCCGCAAATCCCGTCAATATGATGGGCGCGTCCAAACGCATCATGGAGTATTTCCTCATGCGCCGGAGTCTCGAAGTGCCGGTTTCGACGGCGCGCTTTGCGAATGTCGCATTCTCCGATGGTAGCCTTCTTTTTGGCTTTAATCGCCGCATGGAAAAAGACCAGCCGCTCTCCGCGCCGAACGATGTGCGCCGCTATTTTGTCACGCCCAAGGAATCAGGCGAGCTCTGCCTTATGTCCGCGCTCCTTGGTGAAAATCGCGACCTCTTTTTCCCCAAGCTCGATCCAAATGAGAATCTTCTCACCTTTAGCGAGATCGCCATGCGCTACCTCGCAAGCCGTGGTTACGAGGCGGTGGAATGCAGTAGCGAAGACGAGGCGCGCTCGCGCGTTGCGGAGCTCAAAGCGCAGCACAAGTGGCCGGTCTATTTCTTTAAAAGCGATACCACCGGCGAAAAAGACTTTGAGGAATTCTACACCGACCGCGAGATGCTCGACATGAATCGCTTTGCGTCGATTGGTATCATCAAGAATAAACCCGAGTACGATGCTGCGGCACTCACCTACTTTGAAGATACCATTCGCGCTATGCGCCACCGCGGCGCATGGACTCGCCAAGAGCTCATCGATCTCTTCAACGCCACCATTCCCGAGTTTGCGCACAAGGAAACCGGCAAATTCCTGGACGGGAGAATGTGAATCGAGGGGTACTAAAATAATCAATCTTCATGTATAAATAAAGCAACAATAATAAAGATCGGTTTAATAAAAATTGTTTAGGGGGTCTTTTTAAAAATGACCATTGAAGCGCAAATGCGTCTGACACGTTTTCTTGATATCGTGTTCAGCTTTGTGTGCATTGTGGTTCTGCTTCCCTTAATGATTCCTATCATGATCATTCTCAAACTGACTGGAGAGCACCACATTTTTTATCGTCAACAAAGAGTTGGCAAAGGTGGCAAGCAGTTTTATGTGCTCAAGTTTGCCACTATGGTGGATAGTCTTGATAAGCCAGGAGAATTGCTCACCCAGAAGGACGACCCACGAGTCACTCCTATTGGTCGTTTTCTTCGCAAAATGAAGATCAACGAACTACCCCAACTTGTCAATATTCTAGTTGGTCAGATGAGTTTTGTAGGTCCTCGGCCTCAGGTAAGAGAGCATTATGAGCTCTATTCACCCGAAGCGCGCGAAGCAATAGATAAATTTCGCCCGGGTCTAACTGGGCTTGCTTCGATGATTTTTCGCAATGAATCAGAGATATTGGACAGGGTAGACGCAGATAGAAACCATTTCCACGACACCGTAATCGCGCCGTACAAGGGCGAACTTGAGCTTTGGTATAGCCATCATTGTGGATGGCGTTCTTACTTTCTTCTCCTTGCGCTAACGGTATGGGAATTATTTAGGCCGGATGATTCGAAAGCCTGGAGGCATTTTTACAACGATATTCCGAAGCCTCCAAAGGAATTGGAGCCTTATCTCTAAAAAAGCAGTAGAATGTTATTATAAAGAAAGCTCTCTGTTTAAGAAGCGGATCATTTGAGTTTTGGAGTGAGTCTGGAGCGAATGATGACAAAGAATAGAATACGTTTGATAGTATCTTGTTTCTATGGGCTAGGTATGGTGCTTAGCCTAACAGCGCAGACTGCGGATCAAGCTTTGCTTACTCAGCAACTTCTGTCAGGCAGTCAGTCAGGAACAGCTAGTGGGCTTACAGGTAACTTACCGACAGTGGCGCCTCAGCAGCCAACGGTCAATCAACTAACCACTTCGCCTGTCACAACAAATACCAGTGGTGCAGCCCAAGCTCAGGGAGCTCAAACTGCTCCAACCCCGACGCCCCAGTTAGAATCTCCCTCGCTCTCAACTATCGAGAATATGTTCGCACTGATGGCCTCTAATCTAGGCACACCAGTGCAGAACCTCACCCAGTTCGGCTATTCGCTCTTTGAAGCGCCAACCGCGCCTTCGCTTGTTTCGATTGGAGATGACTATATCCTTGGTCCAGGCGATAGCCTTGTGCTCTATCTCTGGGGAGACCCTGTCGATATCAAAGAGCTTTCATCGAGTTATTTGCTCACCGTAGATAGAAATGGAGCGATTTTTTTTCCACCTGTGGGGCAAGTATCGGTCTGGGGGCAAGACTTAGGTTCGGTCAAGAGCGTGCTCAAAGCCATGCTCGATCGACGTTACAAAAAGCTTGAGATGAATCTCACGCTTTCTACGCTGCGGCAATTCCCTGTCTTTGTCTCAGGATATGCAGGAAATCCAGGTACAGTGCTCGCCAATGGCGCTGACACAGTGCTCAGCGTGCTCTCGCGGGCAGGTGGGATTCTGAAGACAGGCTCGCTGCGTTCGGTGGTGCTGACGCGTCAGGATAAGAATGCTGCGGTGCAGAAGATCGAGATCGATCTCTACCAGAGTCTCCTTGAGGGCACGCCGCTCGACTTACGCGTGCGCGAGGGTGATTCGATTTTCATCCCAGGGATCGGACCGGTGGTTGCGCTTGCGGGCGAGCTCAAAAGGCCAGGGATTTACGAGCTCAAAGGAGCAAGCACCATGGCACAAGCGCTGTCATTTGCGGGAGGTATGCTTCCTTCATCTCGCTCAAGCAGTGTGACGCTCCTTCGCTTTGATGCGCAGGGTAAGGTTTTGCAGACCGCAGATGTGGCAGACAAGGCATTTGTAGAGGCTGCTGCTGGCGATGGAGACTTTGTCTACTTTGGTAGAGTGAGCGATCTTTTATTGGGGCAGGTACAGGTTTCAGGTGCGATCAAGTATCCTGGCCGCTATGAAGTGCGCTCATTTAGGACACTGAAAGAGCTTTTGGAGAAGGCACAGCTTCTGCCAGAGACCAATCTCTTCTATGGCCGTGTCTATCGCACAGATCAATCGGGCCGCGACAGGTCGTTCGCATTCTCGCCAAGCGAAGTATTAGGGATCGCCACAGCGACAAAGACAAAGGCAGGTGTAGGTACTCCAGGAAGCCAACCCATCGCGGCAAGCGCCTCCTCCGAGGAGAGCATATCTACAGGGAATCTATCAGCGCCCGCGAGCGAGGTGCCACTCTCGGAATTCGACCGTGTGGTGCTCTATCGCTACGACGATACCGCGATCGATGCGGAATTAGATCGTTTTGCGGATACCCTTATGTTTTCAGGTCCGGTGAAGTATCCCGGCTTCTATTTATATAAAGAAGGAATGATGCTCTCGAACCTTCTCGCCGAAAATCCACTACTTCTCGATGCCAATCCTTATTATGCGGAGATTGTGCGGCGCGGTAGGGGAGGGAAGTTTGAATATTATACCTTTTCGCCGGAGGGAGTGCGGGCTGGTGTAAATGATATGGCGCTCGCCCAGCGTGACAGTATTCGCTTTGTGAAAAAGGGCGAGCAGGCAGCGGGGCATGATTTTGATCGATTTCCCGATGTAGTGCAGCTAACAGGTGAGGTAGCGCGTCCTGAAGTTTATGCGTTACGTTCTGGGATGAAGCTTTCAGAGGTGTTGACGAAGGAACAGGTATTATTAGACACGAATTTGAACTATGGGGAGCTTACGAGGCTACGTGAAGATGGGAAGCATGAGTATGTTACATTTAGGCCAGGGGAAGTGTTATCTGGGAGCTATGACATAGAGTTAGGGTCTAGGGATGTAATAAGGCTAGTGAAGGTAGGGTATGTAGCGTCTTCTAATGATGTAGAGAAGTTTAGGGATGTAGTGAGCATAGAGGGGCCAGTAGAGTTTGTTGGTAGCTATGCGTGGCGTGAGGGGATGAGTTTAAGGAGTTTAGTTAGTTTAGCTAAGATTAAGTTAGAGGCGAATGGGGTATATGCGGAGATAGTGCGGCCACTAGGAGGGGGTAAGTACGAGTATGTGACGTTTGCGCCTAGGGAAGTGGTGAGAGGTGAATACGACATAGTTCTTAAGGCTATGGACAAGGTGATGCTGTATAGCACGGGGGTGCAGAGCGCGAGTGAGATTACGCCAGACCTTGGGTTATTTTTGGAAGTAGTGACGGTGAGTGGGGAGGTACGGTACGTAGGGCCGTATGCCAGGACGCCGAGCCTAAGACTTTCCGATGTGGTGACCCCTGACCAGGTGCTTGAGACAACGAATTTGGACTATGCGGAGCTCACAAGGCTCAAAGCGGACGGGAGCTGGGAATATGTGACGTTTGCGCCGAAGGAAGTGCTTGAGGGTAAGTATGATATAGCGCTTAGGGCGAAGGATTCGATAAGGTTTTTGAAGAAGACGAGTTTTGGGGGTGTAGGGGAGGTTCCGAACTTTGAGAAGTTTGCGGATGTGGTACTGTTGCAAGGTGAGGTAGCGCGTCCTGAAGTGTATGCGTTACGGGCAGGTTTGAAGCTCTCCGGTATAGTGACGCGGGAGCAAGTGCTTTTAAGTACGAATTTGAACTATGGTGAAGTGACGCGGTTACGGGAAGACGGGAAGAACGAGTATGTGACGTTCCGGCCGAAGGAAGTGTTGGAAGGCACGTGGGATTTAAGCCTGGGGTCGCGGGATGTGGTGAGGCTTGTGAAGATAGGGTATGCACCGGAAGTGCCTGATTTTGACAAGTTTAGTGATGCGGTGGTGATAAGGGGGCCGGTAGAGTTCAGCGGGTTATACGCGTGGCGTGAAGGGATGAAGCTTTCGGAGCTTTTGAGTTTAGCGAAGCCATTGTTAGACACGAATCAGGTATATGCGGAGATTGAACGGTCGTTAGGAGGGGGGAAGAGCGAGTATGTGACTTTTGCGCCGCGGGAAGTGGTGAGTGGGGAGTATGACGCAGAGTTAAAGGCGCGGGACCGTGTACAGCTGTACTACAAGGCGGCAGTGGCGAAGGGGAATGCGCAGGGTGCAGGAATCGAAGCTACGGCAGCAGCGCCAGTGGTAGGGCAAGCTGGAGCGGTAGGACAAGGGGCATTAAGCGCTAATGGTAGCGTGGCTGCAGTACCGGCAGGGTCTGTAGTGGGTCCAGTGCCGGCTTCGGCCATGCCAAGTGCGGTACCAGCTACACAAGAAGCAGCGAGTGCGACAGGAGTCGTACCCACAACAGTATCGGTGTCAGCACCAGGGCTTCCGACGGCGGAAGGGGCAGATTTAGGGCACTATTTGGAAGTAGTGACTGTGAGTGGGGAGGTACGGTACATAGGGCCGTATGCCAGGACGCCGAGCCTAAGACTTTCCGATGTGGTGACCTCTGACCAGGTGCTTGAGACAACGAATTTGGACTATGCGGAGCTCACAAGGCTCAAAGCGGACGGGAGCTGGGAATATGTGACGTTTGCGCCTAAGGAAGTGCTTGAGGGGAAGTATGACTTAGCGCTTAGGGCGAAGGATTCGATAAGGTTTTTGAAGAAGACGAGTTTTGGGGGTGTAGGGGAGGTTCCGAACTTTGAGAAGTTTGCGGATGTGGTACTGTTGCAAGGTGAGGTAGCGCGTCCGGAAGTGTATGCGTTACGGGCAGGTTTGAAGCTCTCCGGTATAGTGACGCGGGAGCAAGTGCTTTTAAGTACGAATTTGAACTATGGTGAAGTGACGCGGTTACGGGAAGACGGGAAGAACGAGTATGTGACGTTCCGGCCGAAGGAAGTGTTAGAAGGCACGTGGGATTTAAGCCTGGGGCCGCGGGATGTGGTGAGGCTTGTGAAGATAGGGTATGCACCGGAAGTGCCTGATTTTGACAAGTTTAGTGATGCGGTGGTGATAAGGGGGCCGGTAGAGTTCAGCGGGTTATACGCGTGGCGTGAAGGGATGAAGCTTTCGGAGCTTTTGAGTTTAGCGAAGCCATTGTTAGACACGAATCAGGTATATGCGGAGATTGAACGGTCGTTAGGAGGGGGGAAGAGCGAGTATGTGACTTTTGCGCCGAAGGAAGTGCTTGAGGGTAAGTATGATATAGCGCTTAGGGCGAAGGATTCGATAAGGTTTTTGAAGAAGACGAGTTTTGGGGGTATAGGGGAAGAGCCTAATTTTGAGAAGTTCAAGGGTGTAGTGCAGTTAACAGGTGAGGTAGCGCGTCCTGAAGTTTATGCGTTACGTCCTGGGATGAAGCTTTCAGAGGTGTTGACGAAGGAACAGGTATTATTAGGCACGAATTTGAACTATGGGGAGCTTACGAGGCTACGTGAGGATGGGAAGCATGAGTATGTTACATTTAGGCCAGGGGAAGTGTTATCTGGGAGCTATGACATAGAGTTAGGGCCGCGAGATGTAATAAGGCTAGTGAAGGTAGGGTATGTAGCGTCTTCTAATGATGTAGAGAGGTTTAGGGATGTAGTGAGCATAGAGGGGCCAGTAGAGTTTGTTGGTAGTTATGCATGGCGTGAGGGGATGAGTTTAAGGAGTTTAGTTAGTTTAGCTAAGATTAAGTTAGAGGCGAATGGGGTATATGCGGAAGTAGTGAGGCCACTAGGAGGTGGTAAGTACGAATATGTGACATTTGCGCCTAGGGAAGTGGTGAGAGGTGAGTACGACATAGTTCTTAAGGCTATGGACAAGGTGAGGCTGTATAGCACGGTAGTGGCGCAGGTAGCTACGACTAAGCAAGGGGTGACAGCAGAGGCGGTAGGGTTGGCAGGAGAAGTGGTGCCAGGATCTGCGGCAGGGGAGCAGGGAGGGAAGGCACAAGAGGCCACGAGTGGCACAAGTTCTGTGGCAGGGTCAGGTACAGGAGAAGTGCCAGTAGCGCCTAGTGTGGGACAAGGTACGAGTGGTATAAGTCCTGATTTAGGTTTATTTCTAGAGGTAGTTACGGTGACGGGTACGATACGCTACCAGGGGCCGTATGCGCGTACACCATCTTTAAAGTTATCGTCGATAGTGAGTGCGGAGCAGATATTAGAGGAGACTAATTTAGAGTATGCGGAGCTGACGAGGCTAAGGGTAGATGGTACGCCTGAGTACGAGACCTTTGCGCCGAAGGAAGTGCTTGAGGGGAAGTATGACTTATCGCTTAGGGCGAAGGATTCGATAAGGTTTTTGAAGAAGACGAGTTTTGGGGGTATAGGGGAAGAGCCTAATTTTGAGAAGTTCAAGGGTGTAGTGCAGTTAACAGGAGAGGTAGCGCGTCCGGAAGTTTATGCGTTACGTCCTGGGATGAAGCTTTCAGAGGTGTTGACGAAGGAACAGGTATTATTAGACACGAATTTGAACTATGGGGAGCTTACGAGGCTACGAGAGGATGGGAAGCATGAGTATGTTACATTCAGGCCAGGGGAAGTGTTATCTGGGAGCTATGACATAGAGTTAGGGCCGCGAGATGTAATAAGGCTAGTGAAGGTAGGCTACAGGGCGAGTGGGGAGGAAGCTGAGCGGTATAGGGAAGCGGTGAGCATAGAGGGGCCAGTAGAGTTTGTTGGTAGCTATGCGTGGCGGGAGGGGATGAGTTTAAGGAGTTTAGTTAGTTTAGCTAAGATTAAGTTAGAGGCGAATGGTGTATATGCGGAAGTAGTGAGGCCACTAGGAGGTGGTAAGTACGAATATGTGACATTTGCGCCTAGGGAAGTGGTGAGAGGTGAGTACGACATAGTTCTTAAGGCTATGGACAAGGTGATGCTGTATACGACAGTTGCTCCGAAAGTTGCGCATACTGCACAGAGCGCTATGGAGGTACAGATTATTGAGGCTCCTACTGGAGAAGGCCCTGCCATAGTGCCAGCCCCAGCACAAACTACTATTGCTCCTTCTCCTTCTGCTGGCGAAAGCGGAATCGAAACTGATACAGGCCTTTTTCTCGAAGTTGTATATGTATCTGGAAAAATAAGATATGAGGGTCCATATGCTCGCACACCAAAGTTGATGCTCTCCTCGGTGGTGACGCCTGATCAAATTTTGCAAAACACCAATCTCGACTATGCAGAATTGACGCGCAGAAAAGCCGATGGAAGCTGGGAGTATACTACATTCTCGCCGCGCAAAGTGCTCAACGGATCCTACGATCTACCGCTGCGAGGAATGGATTCCATACGCTTTGTACCAGCGAAATACCTTCCTGAGAAAATCGATTTCGACAAATTCAGCAATGCAATTGCAATTGTAGGCATCGCGAATTTTCCAGGTCTCTATTCATTCAGCGAGCCAAAGATGATTTCGCAGGTCATAGGGCCTGAACAACTACTCTCGACAACCGATATCTATTACGGTGAAATTGAGCGCTGGAAGGAAGGCGGAAGGAGAGAATACCTCACCTTCAATCCCATTGCAGTGCTCCAAGGGCACCAGGATTTTCAGATACTTCAAAGGGACATCATTCGCTTTGTTGCTGCCGGCGATACAGGGGAGAATCATGATTTTTCGAAATATCCTGATACAGTGCTCTTCAAAGGCTCGATTCGCTATCCTGGCCGCTATGCCTGGTATGAAGGAATGAAACTTTCAGACATAGTCCATGAGCAAGATTTACTCATAGATACAGAGACAAGCTATGCAGAAATTCATCGGCACACAGAAACAAAAGATACCATCATCAATTTTGCTCCCGACAAGGTAGTTACCAAGAAGACTGAGATTGCCCTGAGTCCGCGCGACAATGTCATCTTCTATCCCAAATATTATCAGAAGCCAGTGAGCATCGCTGGAGAAGTGGCCAATCCCAAAATCATTCCCTATTACGACCAAATGGAACTTTCATCCATCCTGCGAAGTGTAACACTTACTCGCGCTTATAGCGACCTCAAAGCAGAGATCAAGAGAATCACGGGCGAAACAACGGCGGTGTATCTGGAGAGCTATCTCAAGGAGCAACCCACGAGCAAAATCATCCTTTCACCAGGGGATTCAATCACCATCCGAGCGCTCCTGCCAGATGAGCACCTACCTGTTGTTATTGTGCGGGGTGAGGTTAGTCAACCACAGACACTTCCCTTTGTCGAAGGTATGAAGCTTGCCGATGCGCTCAGTGCTGCGGGAGGCTATGAGGCCACTGCGTATCCTAAAGGCCTCGTTCTCATTCGAAAATCCGTCGCGACAGCCCAGCAGACTCAAGTGGACAGGCTCATTGCTCAGCTTGAAGCTGCGACAGCTGCTGGAACAGCCTTGCCGACGACTACGGAAAGCACACAGACCTCAGCATCAGCAGTGATTGCGAACATGCAGATCGATCTAGCCGTACAAAAGGCCAAACTTGGCAATCTGAAGCAGCTCTATAAAGAAGGCTTTGGTCGCATCTCGCTCGACATACCTGATTCGCTTGAGAAACTCTCTACATCACCAGCAAATATAAGGCTCGAACGAGATGATCTCATCTACATCCCCAAAGTGCCGACCTATGTGCTTGTCTCGGGCGAAGTATCGAGCCAGAATGTAGTGCTCTATAGAGATGGTATGAGGGTTCGCGATGCAATTACTGAATCGGGCTGGCTCTCGAATGAAGCGGATCTCGCAAAAGCATATATCATCCGTGCGTCAGGTAAGCTCGATAGTACCGAAGGCAAAGGCTTCTTGTTCTTTAAGCCGAATATCTTGAATTATAAACTCGAGCCAGGGGATACGGTCTATGTGCCGATGAAATCTGCGAAGGTCTCGGTGGCCTGGGCCTATGTGCGCGATAGCTTTGTCCTGGTGAGCAGTATTCTCACGAGCGCGCTCACGGCGAAGACATTGCTTGGTCTATAGAATTGCTTAGAATTCAAGGAGATATGTGTGGCTGATCAAAATAGTTCTGTACCGGAATCCATCACTTTGATCGATCTGGCTGCCACCATCTGGAAGCAGAAATGGCTTATTATTATCATAACGGTAATAGCAGCAGTGTTTTCGGTGCTCTATTCACTCAGTAAGCCTAATATCTATACTGCAACGAGTACCTTACTGCCGATTTCAGGCTCAACCTCAGCGCTTTCACAATACGCGGGGCTTGCAGCGATGGCGGGCGTGAGCCTTCCGGGGGCTAGCTCTGGAGATCCCACGGTCAAGATCCAAGCAATTCTCAATAGCCGCGAACTTGCCACTAAAGTGATCAATGAGCTCGATTTGATTCCAAAACTTATCAAAGAACCAGAGAAACTAAAGACAATAAGCCCGCTCTCCGCAGCGCTGCAGGCATTTCAGAAGAACATTTTTTCTGTCTCCGTCGATACCAATACTTCGGTGATAAAAGTGTCAGCCAAGACAAAAGATCCTGAGCTCTCCGCTCGCATCGTCAATACTGCGATTGATTTGTTGCAGCAAGACCTCGCCAATCGTGTGCTCACCGCGAGCGGCAAGAACATTGTGGTATTGGAACAACAGGCTGCCGAGCAAGAAAAAAAAGTACGCGAACTCCAGAATAAAATGGCAGATTACCAAAAGAAGAACAAACTCATAGCACCGCAGACGCAAAGTCAGCAAGGGCTCGATCTCTATCGCTCTCTTATTCAGCAGAAAATCACCCTCGAAATTCAAATTTCGAGCCTTGAAAACGCTCTATCAGCAGATAATCCAAAGATTTCCCAGGCCAAGGCTCAGCTCGCAGCCATACAAAAACAAATCGATGATTTTGAAAAAACAGGTGGAGGTGTCGGTCCATCCATGACAGAGACACCTAAAGCTCTCTTTGAGTATGCAAATCTACAAGCTGAACTAGAGCTTGCGACAAAGATTTATGGAGGGCTTTTGAGCAGCCTCGAAAATTTACGCCTGCAAGACGCCACAGAAAAGGTCTTTGTCGAAGTGATCGATCCCGCGGTCCCTCCTGAACTAAAGAGCGAACCTGCCCGTGCAACAATGTGCATTGTTGGTACCCTTGCCGGAGGATTTTTGGGGCTCCTTTTGGCCTTTGCGCAGCAGGCGCTCCAAAAACTCATCGCCGATCCAGAAGTCCGCGCCAAATTTGCAAAAAAGCGAGAAACTAATTCCATTTGACTGGATTGTCAGGATTGGATAGGATGATCGGGATAATGTGTCGACTGGATGGCTGGATGGAAATAGATAAACAGGGTTTTCCTTTGAAAGGATTTCCTATCTGGATAATTTATTTATATCCTATCGCTGTCCCTGTCTTATTGCATTCATTTCATAAAAGACCCCCCTTGTATTTTGGTGAGACTTTGTCTATACATAGAATGTTCATTTTGTGAACATTCATTTTGAAGCACAGCGGATGCCTCTTTAAGTCATTATGGATGCTTCAAAGACATACTCTTGCCTTGATCATCAGCGTGTTGCGGCCGCGATGGAGGGGGAGGGTAACAACAGTCTCCTTATTACAGGTACCGACGGGTGTTATCGGTAGCGCTCTTGAGATTTGGTCTTTGCAGAAATATTTGATTGAATGTGTATAAGATATTTAATCTTTATAAAAGATTAGGATTCCCATTAAAAATATACGATAGATTTAAAGAGACTATAAACATGATGTGGCTATATTAAGGAGTTTTGATTATGTTTTCTCCTATAATATTGATTGGTGGTTTTGTTGAAATAGTAGAACTATGCGAATCCTGCAAACGTGAGATTGTCGGAATAATAGATCCAAATCTATTTGAGTCATATCTCAACATTCCTGTCTTAGGTAATGATAAGGATGCTGAAAAGATAATAAGTCAAAATAAGAATTGTGAATTCTTAATAGGTCTAGATGACCCAAATTCCAGATCCCGTTTATTTGCTTATTATTCAACCTTTAATGTTAGATTTGCAACCGTAATTTCGCCCTTAGCTAGATTATCAAAGTATGTTTCCATAGGAAATGGCTCAATAATTCAACATGATGTAAATGTATCGGCATTTTCAAAAATAGGGGATTTTGCTAAATTGAACTATTACTCGAATATAACCCACAATGTTGAATTAGGTGACTTTGTTACTGTAGGGCCTAATGCGGTTTTGCTTGGCTATGTCAAAATAGGACAAAGATCATATATAGGTTCTAATGCTACCATATTGCCACGAAGGGAAATCGGGCAGTCCGTAATAATTGGCGCAGGTGCAGTCGTTACAAAAGATATCTCCGATGAGCAGATCTGGGTAGGTAATCCCGCCACGAAGCTAGTAAGATAAGCAGTAGGGAGCCAATATCACTATTAACTCAAAGAGGATTCAAGAATTATGTTCATTATTATCATTGCTTATGAAAGTAAATACCAGTGATGAAATCAAATCTCGGATCCTTTTCTAAAAATGTTGCAAAATTTTCAATAGCGACATGGGTATCATTCGCAATAAGTTTAATATCTGCTCCTATTTCGACGAGAATCTATTCTCCTGATTCGCTTGGCAGGATTAATCTATTCTATACCTATTCATCGATGCTAATGTCTCTTGCTTATTTAGGGTTAGACCAGGCATATGTAAGATTCTACAATGAATTAGATGATAAGAAAGCAAAGGATTCATTATTTTCTTTTTGTCTTTTTATTTCGATTTTGACAGTTTTATTATTAAGCCTTGTTGCTTTTGTCTTTCATGATAAGGTCTCTACTGAAATTGTAGGAGAAAAAGGATTTCGATTTGTCTTTTTATTAGCAATCAGTGCGACAACAGGCATATTAAGCAGATATTTGAGCCTGTTTTATAGGATGCAGATAGATGGGAAATGGTATACTATACAAGCAGTTATCGATATCTTATTTGTAAAATTTTCATATTTAGTATCTGGATACTTTAATTCATCTTATCAATCTGCGATTCTGGTTATGGTAATTTCTCGGTTTGTCGTCATTTGTAGTTTTTATTTGTTTCAAAAGAAAAGGTTCAATTTCATAATTGATAATGTTAACAAGGAGTTTTCTAGAGATATTATAAAATTTGCACTACCATTGGTGCCCATTACCTTTCTATCGTGGGCTAATAGTTCAGTTTCGCAGATAGTGCTCAAAAATATGCTCGGATATTCTGATTTAGGGATCTACTCTATTGCTGTAAGCTTAGCGAGTACAGTAAATATTGTTCAAGCGGGATTCAATGTGTATTGGGCACCGTATGTCTATAACAATTATAAGAGCGAAAAAAATATTTTTAATCAAGTACATCAATATATGATATTTCTATTGCTCTTGATTTCTTTGCTCATTATCTTTTGCCAAGATCCTATATTTATTATTCTTGGAGAAAAATACCGTAATGCTAAGCTCTTTTTCCCCTTTCTTCTCTTTTCACCTATTTGCTACACTGTCGCTGAAACTACCGGACTTGGTATAAATATATCAAAGAAGACTTTTTGGAATCTGATAATTTTTTCGATTAATATTGTTGTAAATATAGTAGGATGCTTCTTTCTAATTCCAGCATTTGGGGTTTCAGGTGCGGCTATGGCTTCCTGTATTAGCTCGATGTTATACATTGTGCTAAAGACAATAATAGGAGAAAAATATTATAGATCAATAGAAAGCTATAGATATATTATTTATCTATTACTTATTTTATCTGTATCTGCTCTAGTTAATTATTTTGGTTATGAGAAAATAGAACTTAAATATATGGCATTTATAATAATTTCTATTCTATATGCTTATCTATTTAGGAAAGAAATAAGATCTATGTTTAGATTTCTACATAAGGATACATAAAAGTATGTATAAATTGAAGTATTTATTATTGAAAATCATTGTGGAGATGATATGAAAGCTGTAATTCTAGCAGGTGGTCTTGGGACCAGATTGAAGCCTTTTACCAATGTAATTCCAAAACCATTGATGCCAATTGGCGAAAAAGCAATATTGGAAATTCAAATTGAACGATTGGTCAAATATGGCTTCGACGAAATACTTCTTGCAACTAATTATAAATCCGATTATATCGAAAGATTCATCGGAGATGGAAAAAGATATGGCGCTAAATTGATTTTGAGCAAGGAGGATAAGCCATTAGGTACTGCTGGCCCCATTAAACTATTAGAAAATCAGATTAAAGAGCCTTTTCTTGTTATGAATGGCGATATTCTTAGCCTAGTCGATTTTGCCAAGTTCTATGATTTTTCAGTCTCTCAAGATTCTTTGTTTACTGTTGGAATAAAAAAGATAATTATGCCATATGCTTTTGGCAATATTCATTTTGAAGGTGATATAGTCACAGGGATTGAAGAAAAACCAGATATTATTACTTATGCACTAGCAGGTATATATGTAATGAAACCAGGCATTTTTTCGCTTATTCCGAAAAATCAATATTTTGGAATGGATAACTTAATCCATAATATGCTCGCAAATAATTTGACTATTACAAAATATGAAATAAAAGAATATTGGATAGACATAGGAAGAGTTGATGATTACGAAAAAATTCAAGAGATTTCGGAAACATTTACAAATAAATGAGGTTTAGATTGAAGGTACTTATCATTGGAGATGGGAATTCTATATGGATTAGAGATTATATCAAGAATGTTTTAATAGCAAATAATGCAACAGTTTTCTTATATACTGGAAGGATCAGTAATGAGGAGTATTTACAGTTCTATAAGGCGAATAATGTAGTATTATTTGGTTATATAGATAATTCTTTCATTCAGAAATTTCCAATAATCCGCGGAGTTCTGAATATATTATATAGTATAAATCCAGTCTATAGAAATAGATACTATGATGCCATACATGTCCATTTTGCTGATAAGCAATCATGTTGGAAGGCGCATTTTTATCATAAGCTAGCAAAAAAAGAGATTTATTCTTTCTGGGGAAGTGATTTATTTAGAGCTAGTGATTTTCAATTAAAGAGATTGAAATCTTATCTAGATAAATGTCATATGATTACTGTTGCTACTCAAAAAATGCATGATCGCATAATATCTGTATTCGGAAACATTTATGACAATAAGATAAGGACACTCCGTTATGGAATTGAGTCCTTCGATATTATAGACAATATTAAGAAGCTAGAAGATAAAAAAACAAGCATGGCTAAGCTAGGACTACCAAACGACAAGATAATTCTAAATATTGGCTATAATGCTTCGGTAAATCAACAACATTTAGCAATTATAGAACAGCTTGCTAAAGTTGATAATAAGATTCTTGATAAGCTTTTTATTGTTATACAAATGACATATGGAAATCTAAATATTGATTATCATGAAGAGGTGAGAGAAAAAATTAGAAGCATAACTAATAATTTTAAGATATTTGAGAATTTTATGCAGACAGAAGACATCGCTAGGTTTCGATGTTGTGCGGATATATTTATTCATGGACAAACCACAGATGCCCTATCGGCTTCATTTCAGGAATATATCTATGCTGGTGCGGTCGTACTAAATGCGAAATGGTTACAATATAATGAATTAGAAGAAAGAGGCATTCGATATATTGAATTTGGATCTTTTGAGGAAATTCCTATGCTCGTGACAAAAATCGTAAGTAATTTGGAAGAATATAAGTTGGCCTTTTCTAATAACAGAGATATTCTTAGAGCATTTTCATCTGTGGAAGCAGTTTCGCAAGAATGGTATAGCATTTATTAGGAGTCATTAATAATTTTAAGATTAAGGAATAATTATAGATGATAAGCATATCTCTTATCGGTTGTGGTCGCATTAGTTCAAAACATATCGAATCTGTGCTAGCCAACAAAGAACGATTGCGGCTCGTCGCGTGTTGCGACCCGGTCATCGATCGTGCGCAAAGGCGCGTGCAGGAATATCGCACAGGTTCTAGTGGAGCGGACGCAAAAGTTTATGCTGACTATCGCGAGATGCTCAAAAAAGAAAAGCCCGACATATGCGCCATTGCGACAGAGTCGGGCTACCATCCACGCATCGCGATCGATTGTCTTGAGGCCGGTAGCCATGTCATCTGCGAAAAGCCCATGGCGCTCTCTACGCACGATGCAGATGCGATGATAGCAGCAGCGAGGCGTAACAACAAAAAGCTCGCGGTCTGCTTTCAAAATAGGTTCAATGCGCCGGTTCAGCGTGCTCGTGCAGCTGTCGAAGCAGGTCGCTTTGGCAAAATGCTGCATGGCATGATTCAGGTGCGCTGGAATAGAGATGAAAACTACTACAAGCAAGCTCCATGGCGCGGTACCTGGGATCTCGATGGCGGCACGCTCATGAACCAGTGCATGCACGGTATCGATCTTTTGCAATGGATGATGGGTGAGGACGCGGTGCGAGTGCAAGCAGCCACGAGGCGCTTTTTACGCCCTATTGAGGCAGAAGATTTTGGCGCGGCGATTATAGAATTTGCAAGCGGCGCGGTGGGCATTATAGAAGGAAGCGCCGTTGTATATCCTAAAAACTTAGGCGAGACGCTCTCACTCTTTGGAGAGAAGGGAACAGTGGTTGTCGGCGGGCTCGCCGTCAACAAAGTCAAAACTTGGCGTTTTGCAGATGCGGCAACAGTGGGCGATACTGAAGAGAAAGTCCTCGACCCGACCGCAAAGGATCCGCCGACAGTCTATGGTTTTGGCCATACGGCGCTCTATGCTGATTTCCTCGATGCTCTAGAGCAGAACCGCGAGCCACTCGTGAACGGCGAAGCAGGAAAGAAAGCGCTCGAGCTCATACTTGCGATCTATAAAAGCCAAAAGAATAGCCAGCCTGTGACGCTGCCTGTAGATTTCTCTATGTCTGAGATGAAAGGGACATTCTAGTGCTCTCTCTTTTGAGCGTGGTAGGAGCACGGCCGCAATTTATCAAGGCTGCGGTGGTTTCTCGGCTTATCCAGAGTAGCCAATATTGCGATAAGATAAACGAATGCCTTGTGCATACTGGCCAGCACTACGACGACAATATGTCGGCAGTGTTCTTTCGAGAGATGGAGATACCCGAGCCAGACATAAACCTTCAAATAGGCTCTGGACCTCATGGAGCGATGACCGGTGCGATGCTTGCACAGCTTGAGCGCGTCATGATGGAGCAGAAGCCCGATGTCGTTCTTGTCTATGGCGATACGAATTCAACGCTAGCAGGGGCTTTGGCGGCGTCAAAATTGCACATTCCTGTGGTGCATGTCGAGGCAGGCTTGCGTTCTTTCATGATGGCAATGCCAGAGGAACAAAATCGCATTATCGCAGATAGGCTCTCTACGGTACTGTTTTGCCCAACAGAGGCTGCGATAGACAATTTGGTACATGAAGGAATCCAGTTCGCGCAACCAGCTTTACCTAGTGCAGATCATAAGGCGGTGTTCCTTTCCGGCGATGTGATGCTCGATGCATCGCTCTATTACCGTCAGAAGCAAAAAGCCATGTCTTTAAGCTCGGCGCTTGCATCGCTTGTAGAAAGGCCTTTTTACCTTGTGACCTTGCATCGCGCAGAGAACACTGATGATCTTGTGCGACTTGCATCGATAGTGAAGGCCCTTAATGAGTTCGATACATTACCTGCAATTTTGCCGCTTCACCCTCGGACGAGAAAAATTCTTTCTCAACAAGGACTTGAGTTCGCTGCCCATATCCATGTGATCGATCCTGTTGGCTATTTCGATATGCTTGCCATCGAGAATCGCTGTGAGTTTATTGTCACCGATTCAGGCGGTGTACAGAAAGAAGCCTATTTCTTTGGTAAGCCATGT
>JAKJFY010000317.1:0-652 GCA_022704665.1 Spirochaetota bacterium
ACCCAATGCTCTCCAAACGCTCGAAGAGCAGCTTGCCTTTGTCCATACAGGACCTTTTGCCAATATTGCACATGGCAATTCTTCCATAACTGCAGACCTAATTGCTAGCGAGATTGCGGATTTCGTAGTAACAGAGTCAGGATTCGGTTCTGACATGGGATTCGAAAAACTGATGGATATTAAATGCAGAGCTTCGGGTCTTATGCCAGATGCAGTGGTTCTTGTGGCAACGGTAAGAGCACTCAAGATGCATGGTGGTGGGCCGAAAGTGACGCCTGGCAAACCGCTTTCCAGCGCTTATACTCAAGAGAACTTGGAGCTTTTGCAGGCAGGATTGACAAATCTCGTTGCTCACATTGAGATCATTGGAAAATATGGACTTCCGGTGGTTGTCTCTATCAATGCATTCCCAAGCGATACAGAAGCCGAACATGCGCTTATCAAGGAAGCAGCTCTCAAAGCAGGCGCTTTCGACGCAGTTATAAGCAGGGGCTGGGCCCTTGGAGGAGAAGGCTGTGCTGAGCTAGCCTCGGCGATAGATAAGGCTTCATCTCAGCCACATAAAGCTAATTTATTATATCCTCTGGAAATATCCATAAAAGATAAGATAGAGATAATCGCTCATCAGGTTTATGGAGCTGGAACAGTGGTA
>JAKJFY010000318.1:0-649 GCA_022704665.1 Spirochaetota bacterium
CATTATTTGAGTTTCCTGGCCTTTGCGGATAATAAAGGCTTGCTGCATATTGGCCGATGCGAGAATCTTATCTTTCAAAGGCCGCAAAAGGGTCGATACAGTTATCCCTTCTCGATAGGCTGTTCGTAAGACCGCGTAGTTCGTTTGGGCAACTGTCTGGTCACTTGTAGATATTCCTACAATATTGCCGGCAATAGCGCCTTCTATATAAATAGTGGGCAAATACTCTTCCCTACTCGCTACCCTTATACTGTCCCCATCCAAGAGCGTCGGAAGCTCTTCACTCGCTAGGTCAAATACCACACTCTCACTCTCCGGCTTCCCTTCACTCGCACTCCTTGTCAACACTACCATGTCGCTCTTCGCACTCACCCCTAGGCCATCCCCATAGTAGCTTATAAGCTCCCTTACACCTTCCCCATCCAATAACTGATACGTCCCTGGTCGAAGTACTTCCCCATCTAAATTCACTTGCCTACTCGCTCGCTTCACCTCTACAGTGTCACCCGGCCTTATGTACGGATCCTCCCTTAAATCCCCCTCCCGCCCAGCCTTGAATAAATCATAGACCCCTACCTTCCCATCAGCACTCCTCACCATAATGTCTCGCTTGGAAGATCGTTCTATAGTCAGATCCTTCAATATCTCA
>JAKJFY010000319.1:0-644 GCA_022704665.1 Spirochaetota bacterium
CATGAAAGAACGCCTCCGCGTGGGGGCTGTCGGTTTCGAATAATGGCTAGAAACCGGAAAGTCCAAACCGACCAAAACCGGAAAATTTAAACCGACCTTGACACAAGGATCATCGCAAGAAAACAGAGAAGTACATGGCTGCGGATTCTCTCATCAAGCCTATGATAGACTGGCAGTATTTCCAGGGTATGCTTTAAGTCCTTGAATACTCTCTCTATCTCCCAGAGCTGCTTGTACCCTGCTACGAGCTCTGCCGCATCGAGCTTCGTACTATTCGATTGTCCGCACTATTGAAGCCTGCATCCTCCACCATGATCACATGGCCAAGATTCCATTGTCCAAGATCGCGCTTTACTTCTTCGACAATCGTTTGATCACTCGTATTGCCTGGAAACACCCAACAGCGTAGAGGAATACCTGTCCTTGTCACGGCAAAGGCAATCGAGACAAGTGGCAGTTCCGAGCGCCCATCCTTACTCCTGCCTCGCTTTAAGATTCTTCTTGCGACCATTGCAAAAATGAGCCGCTCGAGAGGATTCTGAAACTGCCTTTCCTTTACGAGCGAGTGAATCACTTCTGCCATCCCAAGCTTGTGCCAGAGTCCATCTAAGAGACAAGGACCTCCGAGTTCCTTACTTCTATGA
>JAKJFY010000320.1:0-643 GCA_022704665.1 Spirochaetota bacterium
CATAGTTCCAATATATGTCGCATCTTCTTGTGAATACGTGATATGATATTCATATTCATCAATATCATTGCTCATTCCCTTTCTCCTCTCCGTTCCAGCAATCTGGCGATTTGCCTTTGCTAGTATTTCTTTGCATCGCCAGATTTCGTGCTTTGGATATTAACAAGCTGATTTGTAAAAGGATCTTCATATATCCTGTGACTCGTGCCATTCTCTCTCTTAAATGAACGTGAGTGAGGGCACAATCACTTCATCCCCGGGCCCTACCCCGCATGCCAGCACCGCAGTATATTCGCCCTCATCGTAATTGAGCTTAAAATTCTTCAGCTCATGACTTCTAGGCTGCTATATTCTTCAAGAAGGCTGATGGGAACCGCGCTCACCCGCTCGGAGAGAGGATACTGTCGTGTTCCAGGATAGATAACGAATAGGCCATCGAGTTTGAGATCCTCTATGGACACCATCATCGAACGAGTCAGCTTTGGAGCCTCATTCAACTTCATCTCAAATCCATAGCGTCTGTTATGGTCTATGAGAAGAAGATCAAGCTCTGCCCCGCCATGGGTCGCATAGAAAAAGGCTTGGGCCTCGGGAAAGCGAGCACGCACACTTTCAACCGCAAATCCTTCCCATGAAGCACCGG
>JAKJFY010000321.1:0-641 GCA_022704665.1 Spirochaetota bacterium
TCGATTATGCGATAATCGCCCGAATGCGGATCCAAGGCATATTGGATATTGCATTCGCCTACAATCCCCAAGCTCCGCACAAGCTTGAGAGCGATGCTTCGAAGGTTGTGGTATTCTTCATCGGTTAAGGTTTGCGAGGGAGCCACGACAATGCTCTCGCCTGTATGAATGCCTAGGGGATCGATGTTCTCCATGTTACAGATCGCAATACAGTTGTCCGCCTTGTCTCGCACGATCTCGTATTCGATTTCCTTCCATCCGCCGAGCCATTCTTCGATTAGCACCTGTGGAGAAAGGGCAAGGGCTTCTTCTGCTCGTGCTCGAAGTTCTTTTTCGTTCTTGCATAATCCGGAGCCAGCGCCGCCAAGCGCAAAACCAGCCCTAAGCATTACAGGGTATCCTATGGTGTCGCCACATACGAGTGCTTCTTCGATATTTGTAGCTGCTTTGCTCTCTGGCGTCTTGAGTCTTAGTTGGCGCAGATGATTAGCGAAGAGTTCGCGATCTTCGGTTAGCTCGATTGCTTTAATCGGTGTGCCAAGTACATCTATAGCGTATTTATAAAGAATGCCGGCTTTGTGCAGCGCTAGCCCACAGTTGAGCGCCGTCTGGCCACCAAAAGACAGAAGTATCCCATCGGG
>JAKJFY010000322.1:0-259 GCA_022704665.1 Spirochaetota bacterium
CCATAGATTGTTTCAGTATCTTTGGTGAAGCATAAGGCTTGTAAGGTTTTCAACTTCTTTTTTTCTTTATATGCATGCAATATTTGTGAATCGTTTTCATCTTCCCAATTATCTGGATCTGAGAATAAAAGCTCTTTTGATTCTAAAACATCCAATAACCAAGGAAGAGATGTAAATCTTCTAAGTAGAGGTTCCTGAAGAACTCGCTTTCTGGTTTTTCAAGCAGCTATAAGCTGACAAATTCGCTTCCCAAACGCTA
>JAKJFY010000322.1:268-641 GCA_022704665.1 Spirochaetota bacterium
ACCAAAAATACCAGGTGAATGGCACTCTCACTCGTCTCCCGTAGCTTTGTCCCTATCCTATCAAGCGTATACCGTCGTTTCCCTTCCCCAAACTTCCCTTCAACCGCGATCCTCGTACTCTCATCCTCACGTTCTATTCTTCTCCGCTCCCGCAGGAGCGCTCTATTCTTCTGGCTCTCTTTGAATGGTCGGCCTAGCTTCGGTCCCGATAATCGTATCCCATACTCTTGGCAGTACCGCAGGTTCTCTCGTGTCCGATAGATTTTGTCGGCACACACCACTTCTGGATAATAGCCATACCGTTCGTGGTATCCTTCGATTTGATCCTTCAAATCCTGACTCTCGTTGTAGGGTTCCCATGAAAGCCTATGCA
>JAKJFY010000323.1:0-640 GCA_022704665.1 Spirochaetota bacterium
GGATCTGTGCCAGTCCATGTCGCAAATTCCCATGTTCATCAGATCATCGTCAGAGGAACAATAAGTCTAAGACTAGAAGATGAGCCTGTCGTTCGCTACACTGCAGGGAGCATCGTTGCTATTCCATTCAACACGAAAATGGAGATCCGAAACGAAGGCAGCGATACATTGGAATTCTTCGTCGTAAAGGCTCCCAATCCGCGTTCCATGCCAGCAACGAAAAAAATCTAAACGACATCTATTTCAAATATGCTATTCATTTTCAAAGAGTGAGATGTATTTATCCATTCTTTTGCATCCAATGAAATCTCAATATTAAACAGGTCAAATACTGTACTATTATTCTTGAGCAGCTCGATTCATTGAGACATCATTTTTTTAGCCATCCATACTTCGATATTTTGTCATTCTCACCCTCAAAATACCGAGCTGTGAAGTTCGAAGACATCCTGATGCGTGACCAATCCTTGCATGAACACTGTATGAGCCCCTAAGAAATCTTGGAGAGAGAAAGGATAATAAGATGAGCCTCTTTCAAAAGTCCAAGAATATTCTGACATGAACTGTAGGAATAAGAAATAGGGACAGGATTTTGCAGGATAAATCATGAAGCCAGGATTAACAGGTACAAAAAGTAAGA
>JAKJFY010000324.1:0-640 GCA_022704665.1 Spirochaetota bacterium
ATGTAAAAAACACATCATAAGGATCACTGATAGGCATTAAATCTCCATATTGTTTTTCTAACTCATTCAATATGTCCACATTTGAATACCATAATTCTATAGCGACCAGGCTTTTATTGACAAACCAAAATTTAAGATTGTTTATTGGCAATTCATAGGCTAAAATAGCTCCCGTCTCCTGCTTTAATGGCTCAGGGGGTGGAATATCAATTTCATTATAGTATAAATATATAAAAGCATATTTTGGTGCAAAGAGATATGAGGGATACAATTGAAGATCGGGACATTTTGTCCTAATTTCTGTGAAACTCATTCCCCATGTATAGTCCTTGTAGCCACTCTGTGCATCCACACCGCATATACAAAGGAATATCGAAACAACAAAGAGACCAATTGACAGATTTTTTTTCATATTTTCGTCTCCGTCATTAAAAAGGCATTATTCATGGCTCTCTCAATATTCTATCCTACTCTACGATCCAGGCTCCGGAATGCTCTGCAATACATCCTGCCTGTCGAAAAACTTATAGACAAAATAGGTTGGAAGATATTTCATCGTTATCGGATCATAGTAAGGATCAAGGTCGATATAATATATCCCATTCGAGCTCCTATTTATTCTTGTTCTAAGTTCCATGAC
>JAKJFY010000325.1:0-260 GCA_022704665.1 Spirochaetota bacterium
TGGGAGATTGCTCCTTAAAGTCGAGCCTTCCTGCATAGCAGCTTTTGGGCTCTGGTGTGGCCTCGCATGGGGCAGTTTTGGTGGTAGCGGAATTTGGCATCTATTCCTGGCATTTATTATTGGAGCGCTTGTAATAAGCATTTCGATAGGTCATTCGAAGCTATCGGATAAGAATGGCAGAAGAGAGCTTTTGCTCTGGGGCGCTCTATCCATGGGCCTCGCTCTCAGCGCAGGCGTGCTTCGATTTCAAGACCAGGAAA
>JAKJFY010000325.1:377-639 GCA_022704665.1 Spirochaetota bacterium
GCGCTTGAAGGGGTGCTCGCCTTGGATTCGCAGACCACGGCGCGAAAGAACCGTATGCTTACACTCAAAGTACAGGCGGCGGAATATGTCGGACCAGCCGTGCGAATTCGCAGCGATTGGAAGCGACCTTTGTTTTCCCAGGTCTTGTTCTCGGGTGCAGGTGCTCGGCTTTGTGCCGGTAGTCTAATTCGTGTGGAGTCCTTTAGAACCGGGGAATTTTTATGGGTCGATGCATCCAAGCTGAAGTGGAAGGGCTGGGCTT
>JAKJFY010000326.1:0-364 GCA_022704665.1 Spirochaetota bacterium
TTTTCGCTGCATCGAAAGCCTCTGAAGTTACGCCTTCTGCCATACATGATAGTTTCCAGTTCGCTATGCACAAGCCATTCTTGTTAGTCTCGATAAGGCGCTGAAACACACTTGCCACAATAGCAAGATCGTCGTTTGTAAAGTTGCCGCTTTCCATCGTCTCTCCTTCAACATCAAGCTCTAGGTTTCGTTTGTCATCCGCAACCGAAACACAACCGAAACTTTGTAAGTTGTTATCAGGCAAAGCATTATCTTGTTTTGTTTCGGGTTTCGGTTGTGTAAGGTATCTCGCAAATAATTCATCAAAGGAATTTTTACTGTAAGCTTTAAATCCTTTTATGCCCTCATGTACCTGCTTTGTGTG
>JAKJFY010000326.1:374-638 GCA_022704665.1 Spirochaetota bacterium
TCAGCCCACGGCGCTTCATCAAGCGCATTCAGTGCATCCACAAGCGCTTGACTCGGCCACTTCGTTCTCTCTGGTTGTTCGCTGAATATCCTTTGTATATCTGCCAGTAACCGCACGCTCAAGTCGCTCTCATCGCTTTGTTTCGCGCAAAGCTCAAGCGCGGCGATCCGTGCTCTCTGTGGCCATTCGCCGCCTGCTGTGTCCGCTATACGTAAAAGTTCACGCCATACATCTGCCTGCCTATCGCTTAGCACGGCATCTATT
>JAKJFY010000032.1:0-20526 GCA_022704665.1 Spirochaetota bacterium
CAGTAAGGACAAGATCCAAGTTTTCTTCTAGCCATTTGATAAGCTCATTGCCAGGTTCTACCTGCGATAGAATAGATCGGGACACAGCAGCTAGCAGATGGCGTTCCGTTATCGTGCCACCCTCTGAATACTTCGAGTTGGAGACAACATCTTTTTCGAAATCTATCCCCGGTAGTCCTAAAGATAAGAGGATATCATTCGCAAGCTCTGCCATAAGAGCGCTGCGCCTATATCTTGCCGCTCGGATTGGCGAAAGAAAGGCTTTGATTTTTTTGAGCGCAGGGGCTGGTATGCCCTGGACGGTCATATAGACGATGCCTATAGAATCAGGGTTGTTGAGTTTGCGGGTTGTGAGCATCATGGCTGGTTTTTCGGGGAAATTCCGTGCGGCTTCAGATAACGAGACCCTGAGTTCGAAGCCGGTCACAACCCCAATGTCAAGCAAGGCACAGGCGGCGCGCATTTCGCTCGCGGCCGCGTAGGAGTCGTGGTCGACGGAACCCGCAACATCGAGGCCGGCCCTGCGCGCCGCCAATGCCGCGCCCGAAGGTGTATAAGGGCTAAAGCTATAGCAGGTGTGAATGTGATTGTTCGATTCTCCAGATCGGGCAGCTGGCGGCCCCATCATTTCCGCAAGCTGTGCCAAGGCCTCAAGGCGCAATATCGGTTCATTTCTGGCATCATTTATGATTTTATCCAGTTCTTCAGGGTCATTCATCTCGAGTTTCCTTTTTCTTATCTTGCATGCGCTACTAACTCCTTCAGGATTTAGACTCCGGTTCTATAGCGGCGCGCAATATCTCCAGTAGTTTGGATAGTCGAAGGCTCATGACCCTTGAGAGGTAGAATTCGCTCGTGTACCGCATCGACAATCCATTCAGGCTGCGGGAAGAAGATGCTTTCGAGCTCCGCAGCTGGTGTAATCCAATTGCGTGACCCAATTACGGCGATAGGCGCATCGAGCCAATCGAAGGCAAGCTGCTCCACATTCGAAGCAATCGTATGCAAATATGAACCGCGTTCTACCGCATCCGAAGCTAGCACAAGCCTGCCTGTTTTTTTGACGCTCTCTACGAGCGGATCGTAATCGAATGGTGCTAGAAAGCGAAGATCCATGACCTCTACCGAAAGCCCGTATTTTTCCTCTAGGATTTTGGCAGCTTCCATGGCTCTGTACAAAGTAGCGCCATAGGTTGCTATAGTGAGATCTTTGCCTGGTTTGCGAATAGCGGGCAGGCCTTCAGGAATCTCATAGTAGTCTTTAGGCACACCGCCTTTTTCGAATTGCTCACCTACATCGTAAAGGAGCTGGCTTTCAAGGAAGATCACAGGATCAGTACGGCTTAGCGCAAGGTGCATCATTCCTTTTGCATCGTATGGTGTTGCAGGGAAATAGACTTTTAGTCCCGGAATATGGGCAACAAGACTAGACCAATCCTGGCTATGCTGTGCGCCATACTTATTTCCGATGGAGACGCGCACAACTAAGGGCATCTTCAATAAACCTGCAGACATCGACTGCCACTTTGAAGCCTGATTGAAAACTTCATCGCCTGCACGGCCCAAAAAATCGCAATACATTAGTTCTACGACCGCCCGTCCGCCAGACAAAGCATATCCTACGCCAGAACCTACGATAGCAGCTTCCGAAATAGGGCTGTTGAAGAGTCTATGATAGGGAAGCGCTTCGGTGAGTCCTCGGTAGACTGCAAAGGCGCCACCCCAATCGCGGTTTTCTTCTCCCCAAGCAACCAGTGTTGGATCGAGCTTGAAATGATATAACAGGGCTTCGAATATTCCATCGCGAAACTGATAGAGCTTATTCTTGGGAATGGCTTTCCCTTCTTCGTCGAAGGCATAGCGAGAGCGGTGAGAGATCGACTGCAATCTAGGATTATCTTCACCAGCTTGAAGAAGCTCTGAAACCCGAGCATCGAGTGTGAGCTCTTTTTTATTGGAATACATGACCGATTCGATCAATGCGCCGGTAGGCCTAGGGCATTCTTCATCGTTTGTGGCTAGCTTGACGGCTTCATAGATTGTGCTATGGATATCTTTTCGCATTGCCTCGATATCGGATTCCTTGAGAATGGCATTTTCGATTAGATATTTCGAAAAATTATCGATAGAGTCATTTTTCCGCCATTCTTCGATCTCTTCTTTGGTGCGATAGCTAGATGCATCGCTCGTGGAATGGCCTGATATTCGATAGGTAATAGTATCTAGGAGTACAGGACCTTTACCTTTGAGCAAAATCTTTTTCTTTCTTAGAACGGCATCTGCGACGGCTAATGGATCTAGACCATCCACACGCTCTGCGTGCATGGCCTCTGGATTGACTCCAGCTCCTACTCTAGCAAGCACTCCAAAGCCCATTGTTTCGCCATAGGTCTGCCCACCCATGCCATAGAAGTTGTTGAAGAAATTGAAGAGAATCGGAGGCGCTCCGCCGACCGATTCCGGCCATAGTGTGTGATATTGATCCATAGATGCCATCATCATTGCTTCCCACACTGGACCACAACCCATCGAAGCATCGCCGATATTGGCAATAACAATTCCTGGCTTTTTATTTATGCGCTTATAGAGGGCAGAGCCTACGGCTATATCGGCTGAGCCTCCTACAATGGCGTTGTTAGGCATGGAGCCAAAGGGCAAAAAGAATGCATGCATCGATCCGCCCATGCCTCGGTTGAAGCCGGCTTTGCGCGCGAATATCTCCGCAAGTGTTCCAAAAATGATAAAATTGCGTGCGAGAGAGAAAGCATCAGTATAAGGCATGCGCTTAGCATAGGAGAGTGTTTCTCCATCCAGCCATGATTCCATTGTCGATATTAACTTAGGCTCATCCATTTTGCGGGCTGCCGAGAGGCACTTTGAGAGAATTTCTCCATGGCTTCTATGGGAGCCGAAGATAAAGTCTTCTGGCTCGAGGGCTGCTGCCTGTCCGACTACGGCTGCCTCTTGGCCAATGGAAAGATGGGCGGGACCCTTGTAGCTGTATGGAATTCCTTCCCATGAGCCCATGGTCTTATAGGTGTTTAGCATGGTTTCAAATTCTCGCACCACGATCATGTCGTGGAGCATTGCAATGAGGCCATCATCCCCAAAGCGTTTTCGTTCTTCCTTTATATTTCGCTTGTATTGATTGATCGGAATAGAAGGGATTTCGAGCATTCCAGGTTTTCTGACATCTTCAGGTTTGATGAGCAATGATTTTGGCATTTTATGACTCCTTATGGGCTCCTTATGAGCCAGTTTTCATTTAATGTGCGCTTTTAATATTTGCTGTTAGACGCATGTGCGCTCCATGCGGCTTCGCGAATAACTTCCGAGACAGTTGGATGCGGGAATACCATATTACGAAGCGCAGAGATTGGCAGTTTTCGTTCGAGAGCGAGCGCAGCTCCCCAAATCTGCTCAGATGCATAGGCTCCCAAGAGATGAATTCCAAGGAGCCTTTCGCTTGATTTCTCGATGATTATCTTTATGGATCCAGGAGCGGAAAAGCCATTTTCCGCTACGAATCGACCAGAGACATTATATGGCATTCGAAGGACTTGGATATCATAACCTTTTGCTCGAGCATCCTGTTCGGTGAGTCCCACACCAGCGGCTTCGGGCAGCGAGTAGAGTGCCCAAGGCACTGTTTCCGGCGAGAATATTTGATCGCTGCGCTGGGCATTTTGACCTGCAAGGATATCGGAAACGGCTACTTCTGCCATGCGGTAGGCAGCATGGGCCAATTGGCTTTTACCAGTTACATCTCCAATAGCCCAAATACCCGGCAGATTAGTGCGCATCCAGTCATCTGTCGCTATGGCGCGATTCTTGATCTCTAGCCCAGATTCCTGTGCACCCCAACCTTCGATATTGGCCTTGCGTCCAACGGAGAGCAAAACGATATCGGCTTCCACAGAGCTCTTTTCGCCATTTTTATTCTCAAAGAGGACCTTTTTACCTACGAGCTCCGTCACTTTTGTACCAAGCATGAAACTGACATTTTTTAGCGCTTTTCTCAGCTCGACAGCCATCTGCCGATCCATTACAGGCACGATTTCGTCCATCATTTCTATGACAGTTACTTTAGAACCCAACGAAGAGAAGAGACTGGCAAATTCGATTCCTATTACGCCTCCTCCAATTATGCAAAGGCGTGAAGGAATTTCGGCAACCGATAGCAATCCCGTGGAATCTAGCACAACCGGATTATTCTTTATGCCAGGAATTGGCGGAATAATCGGAGAAGAGCCCGTTGCTAATATGATTTTTTGACCTTTGATAATGAAGGGAGATGTCGAAGATTGTGAATCAGAGGATTGAGAGGCTGAAGTTGGAGAAGAAGATCTAAATCCATCGCTTTCTCTGACGGGTGGAAAGACGGTAATGGAATGACCATCTGTCAATTTTCCCGTTCCTCGAATGATCTCCACGCCTGCTTTTCTAAGCGTCAGTTCCAAAGATCTTCGCAATTTATTAGAGACTTCTTCTTTCCATGCCATAACTCGCTGCCAGTTAACATGCACGCCTTCAGTTTCTATGCCAAACGAAGAGGCTTCGTTTAAATAGGCATATAGTTTAGCGCTATTGAGAAGAGTCTTAGTGGGGATACAACCGATATTGAGGCATGTTCCACCTACATCGGCTTTTTCCACAAGAGCGACTTTGAGTTTTTTTGCCGCAAGGCGTTCCGCAGCGAGATAGCCTCCAGGGCCAGATCCGAGGATGATCACATCATAATCGGTCGTCATATATATTCTCCATAAAAGCGATGTATATATTCAAAGTGATATTCAAAGAGAAAAAGGCATAATATCGATATCTGCGATGATTTCGGCAAGTCGCCTCAAAAAGCGCGCCGCATAAGCCCCATCTATTACCTGATGATCTACAGTGAGTGAGAGGCCTATTCTCATGCGAGTCTCGATACCCTTGTCAGTTTTTAGCGGAGTGGGTCGGATCGTGCACAGGCCTAATATTGCGGTCTCCGGAGCATTGACAATCGGCGTAAACCACTCCACACCGAATGCTCCCAGATTCGTCACGGTAAAGGTAGAACCAGAGAGAGAGCCTGGATCGGCGCGGCCGCTTTGACAGGCTTTTGCAAGGCGCTTTACTTCCATGGAAATGCCAATAAGGGGGAGAGCTTGAGCGTTTCGAATAACGGGTACCATGAGGCCTCGCGGAGTATCGACCGCGACACCCAAGTGAATTGGCTTAAAGAGCCTTAGCTCATTTCCTTCAAGGTGCGCATTGAATTCTGGGAATTCAGGGAGAATTCTGACAACTGCCATAAGAACAAGATCGCCAATAGTGATGCTTGCGATATTTGGATTCTCTTGTGCTTTGAGACGAGCTCTCAGTGCAAGAAGATGCTCCGCGTCGGCAGAACTGTGCTCGGTATACTGGGCAGTGGTCTGGACCGAATCGTGCATACGGCCCGCAATGCGCTTTCGAATTCCTATAAGGGGGATGCTTTGGAATTCCGTTTTTTCATTAGTTGGTGATTCTGCCTTTGCAGTCTGCGTCTGCGCTCCTTCTGGCATTCTAGAAGAAGTTCCTTGGATGAAAGCTTCTTGAGTAGGTATTTCTTGGACAGTAGGCTCTTGGATCGAAGGTCCCTGGATCGAAGCCTCGATAACGTCCTTTTCGAGAATTCTTCCATCAGGACCACTACCTTTATAGATAGCTTCTGGGTCTACACCAAGGTGATACATGGCCATTCTGGCGCGTGGGCTCGAATGTGTCTCTTCGCCATGAAGCTCTTTTGGCATTGCAGTTTCCGCTTCTTCCTTTTCTTCCCTGGAAGTGACGGAAGCAGTTGCAGAAGGAGAGATCGACACTGTACTTGCTTGAGAGAAAACTTCTGTATTCCCCCACACTTCCCCAGGCTGACCAATGATTGCAATGGTCTCCAAAACTGGCACATCATCGCCTTCTTTTTTAAGAAGCGCGAGCACTGTACCATCAACTCCTGCAGGCACTTCCATTGTCGCTTTATCGGTTTCGATTTCGCACAGAATAGTGTCCTTCGTTACAATGTCCCCTGGCTTTACTTTCCAGGAAAGAATAAAACTGGATTCTACCGTGTTGCCCAATTTAGGCATTATGATCTTTTCTGCCATTTTACTATCCCTCTCTTGAACTCATCTATCGAATTTATGCAAGAATTACTTCCAAGCCCTCTGATTGAAGCGCTTCTAGCGCTTCCTTTGACAAGCCATTGTCTGTAATGATCCCATGCACTGCTAACAAGGGCAATACGCTTACAAAACCAATCTTGCCAAATTTGGAAGAATCAGCGACGAGCCATGTTATCTCAGCTCTTTTGCTCATCGCCCTGACAATTTCGGCTCCTTCGGTGAACTGTGTCGTCATGCCGCGTTCAATACTGAAGCCATCCGTACCAACAAAGGCAATGCGCGCATTGAAGCTATCTAGATTCTGTACTGCTATGGGCCCTACAAATGATTCTGTCTCTCGTCTGAATGTGCCTCCAGTGAGTATGATATTGAGAAGGGGATTTATGCGTGCATAAGAGAAGGCCAGCATGGAATTCGTTACAATTTGTACATCCTGTTTGCCTATGAGGTATCGGGCTATGAAAGCAGTGGTAGTTCCAGCTTCTATCATGATGCGGTCCCCATCGCAGACGAGTTCGGTTGCTTTTTTGGCAATATGTTGTTTTTCTTCTATATGTAGCTTTTGGTGTTCGAGGATACTTCGATGTATCGAAGGAAGCGCACCTCCTCGAGTTCTCATTAAGTAGCCCCGATTTTCCAGAGAGGAGAGATCAGTACGGATAGTAACCTCCGATACACCTAGAGTGCTCGAAAGCTCAGAGACAGAAAGATAATTGCGATCGGCAAGAAGTTCCAAAATCGACCTCTCTCGCTCGCTGAGATCTAGAAGCATTTCAAACCTCCGGAAAACTTTAAAATATCTTTCTAAAATCTTTCGATAATATTTCGAAAAGCTTTCTTTTAATATACAGCCAGTCTCAGAAACATGCAAGGCCTTTTGTCGATAGAATAATGTAATCGTTTGCATTTTTTATCTTGACAGAATGGAAAAACCATGTAATCGTTTACCTATTCGATGCAGTCGAAAGTAGCATTGCACTATGAAGGTGCATGCTTTTAGGCTGAAATAGATTGATCTATCTGTGGCCTTTCGCCGCTGATTATAGGAAAAGGAGTCATGCGCGTGGCTGCGAAGTTATTGTCGATGGAAAAGATCGATAAGCGTTTTACTGGCGTACATGCCCTTCGTCAAGTGAATTTCGACCTCGATGAAGGGGAAATACACGCGCTTGTGGGCGAAAATGGTGCTGGTAAGTCGACGCTCATGAACATTCTTGTCGGCATAATCCCAAAAGACTCAGGTCAAATCTACTATATGGGGCACCTATTCAATGCGCGCGATCCAAAGCACGCTCTCGAAATGGGCATTGGGATTATCCATCAGGAACTCAACATGATGGATCATCTCACAGTCGCGCAGAACATCTTCATCGGTAGGGAATTCACGAAGCTGGGTGGCATACTGCTAGACAAGCGAGAGCAGAACAAAAGAGCTGAGGAGCTGTTTACTCGCCTTAAAATGAATATAGATCCTACAGAGCAAGTAGGACGCTTAACTGTAGCCAAACAGCAAATGGTCGAGATCGCCAAAGCGGTTTCTCATCGCTTGCGTATTCTTATCCTCGACGAGCCTACCGCAGCGCTCACCGATGCAGAGATAGCCGAACTCTTTACGATTATGCGCGACCTAAAGAGCCAGGGTGTAGGAATGATTCACATCTCCCATCGATTGGAGGAAATCCATCAGATAGCCGACCGCGTCACTGTGCTGAGAGATGGAGAGGTGGTCGATACGAAGAAAACTTCCGATGTGACAAAAGCTCAGATCATCAATATGATGGTAGGACGTGTCATCTATGAACAGCCAAAAATAAAAAGCTCAGTTGGGCCGGAAGCTCCTGTGGTTTTGCGCGCCCACAAGCTCAATGCGGGCAAACTCGTACGCGATGTGAGCTTTGAACTCCGAAAAGGCGAAATCCTCGGTTTTTCCGGGCTCATTGGATCAGGCCGCACCGAAACAGCGCGAGCAATCTTTGGTGCCGACGAAGTTCAGAGTGGATGGATCGAAGTCAATGGGAAGAGGGTCAAGATCCGTTCGCCTGCAGACGCAGTGGCGAAAGGCATCGGCTATCTCTCCGAAGACCGCAAGCGTTTTGAGCTTGCCATCAATCTCAGCGTAAGAGACAACATGGTAATGGCAGCCTACGACCAGTTCCAAAACAGCCTTTTTATCGATGCGAGAAAAGTGCAGGATGTGACCCAAAAATACATCGATAGACTCAGTATTAAGACGCCTTCCATAGAGCAACTTTTGCGAAACCTTTCAGGAGGAAACCAGCAGAAGGTTGTCGTCGCAAAGTGGTTGATCTGCAACTGTGAAATTCTCATTTTCGATGAACCGACTAGGGGAATCGATGTTGGGGCCAAGAGCGAGATCTATACGCTTATGAACGAGCTCACTAAAGAGGGAAAGTCGATCATCATGATCTCTTCGGAGTTGCCGGAGGTTCTGCGCATGAGCGATAGGATTATTGTGATGTGCGAAGGGCGTATCACCGGCGAATTACGTATAGAAGAGGCCAGCCAAGAGGCTATTATGAGACTTGCTACAATGGGTCGCCAGGCTGTCCTCACAGGGAGTTGAACAGCATGACAGCAGAGAATGTTAGCGTAAGCCGTATGCAATGGTTCAAGGAGAGGGGCTTAAAGTACGCGCTTGCTCCGGCCGCATTGATCATCCTATACGTGTTCTTCGGTATTTTTGGAATGAACTATTTCTCCTACCCGACCCTGGTCAATATCATCGATGCTTCTTACTATATCGGGTTCATCTCAATGGGAGTAACATTTGTCATCATCTCTGGTGGCATAGACCTCTCTGTCGGAACAGTGATGATGGCCTCGGCGCTTATCGGTGGAGTCGCCCTCAAGCATGGCGTACCTATGCTTCCGTCCCTCCTTCTCATCATTTTGGTGGGGACCGGCTTTGGATTCTTCAATGGAATCATAGTATCGAGGCTGAAGTTGCCGCCTTTCATTGCAACTCTTGGCACTATGATGATTTCGATGGGGGTGGGTTCTATCGTTTCAAATGTTCAGAGTGCCACTTTCCCAATTCGCGGACAGCCTGGCGGTTGGTATAAGAATCTTTTTCTCTATCTCTCCCCAGAAGGCGGAATGATACCAACCGGCGCTATTCTTCTTCTTCTTGTGGGAGTGATCTGCCACCTTATTCTTTCCAACACAAAGCTCGGACGCTACACCTATGCCATAGGCAGCAATATAGAGGCGGCTAGACTTTCCGGCGTCGATGTCCAGAAGTGGCAAATGATGGTTTATGTTATCTCTGGGGCAACTGCGGGAATTGGTGGAATTTCTTACGCGGCGATCTATACCACAGTTCTTCCTGCACAGGGCCAGGGGTTCGAGCTCTATGCGATCGCGGCGGCTGTTATTGGCGGCACTTCTCTTTCTGGAGGCGTCGGCACGATATGGGGCACGATCATTGGTGTGTTTATTATGTCCGTGCTTGCGACAGGTTTGCCCGCAATGAACCTTCAAGCGCATTGGCAGACCTTCTTCACGGGGGTAATCGTCATTGGGGCGGTGTTGCTCGACATGTACCGAACCAAGAAAGCTTCAGAAGTGCGAATCGAAACCGCAGCTGATGTTTACAAAGCAGAAATGTCCGAGAAGATTGCTTCCATGAAGCGTGAGCTCTCCTCGCTGAAGGCTTCCGGTGATAGAGACAGAGTCGCCGATCTCCAGAAAGAAATTGCAGCCGCCCACCGCGAATTAAAAGCGACCTTTGCTGCGAAAAAAGCAGAAGAAAAGGCTGAGCAGGCCAGAATACGCGCCGAAGAGCGCGCTGCAGACCACGAGTTTTCTGAAATGCTGAAACACAGAGATAATCCTATAGATAACATATAAGGCAGGTGTCTAGTCCGCGTAGCGGATTTATTTATTGGCAATTGAGCTCCGGAGGAAATCCGGGGCTGAATAGCAAAGGAGGATTCTATGCATAGTGCAAAAAGAGTGAGAACAGTGATTGTGGCTCTCGTCCTTTTAGCCGCACTGACTGTTCCTGTGTTCGCTGCAGGCCCGATTTTCATCCCCATGATTTCAAAGGGCTTCCAGCATCAGTTCTGGCAGACGGTTATGAAGGGAGCTAAGGACGCTGCTGATAAATATAATGTCGTCATGACCTTTGAAGGACCGCCTACAGAAGCTGACATTCAGCCTCAGGTTCAGATGTTAGTCAATGCAATGGCTAAAAACCCATCGGCTATTTGTTTGGCTGCCCTGGATACAAATTCCGTCATGGATCAGCTCAATGAGGCTATTAGGCGCAAAATTCCAATCATTGGATTCGACTCGGGCGTCCCCAACGCGCCAAAGGGAGCGATTTACGCGACCGCCGCGACAAACAGCTATGCTGCCGCAGGGCTTGCTGCACAGAAGATGTTCCCGGTCATCAAAGACAAGATCATGGCAGCAACCCCTTCCAACCCTATCACTATCATCGACTTCAATCAGGATGCGACAAGCCAATCGGTCACTGACCGAGGCAAGGGATTCCGCGACATGATGATAAAGCTCATCACGACTGAAGGAAAACGCTCTCTGAGTGACATCAAAGTGACCGGCAACCCGGCGTACATTGCGCCTGACAGCCCCACAAGTGGAAAAGCGATAATCCTCGAAATGGTAGTTCCCGCTTCCCCTAGAGACACCGACGCAACCAACACGGCGCAAGCAATCCTTACCCGCGTGAAAAGAGACCATATTGTCGGAATTTTCTGCTCGAACGAGGGCACCGCTCGCGCTATTCTTTCTGCCTCTAATGATGGCACCGCCCTACCAACTCAGTATCCTGGCCTCGTGGTCATCGGATTCGATGCAGGGAAGGCACAAAAAGCAGCAGTCCGCAACAGATACTTCTTTGGCGCGATCACGCAGGATCCGTACATGATCGGCTATGCTGCTATGGAGCTTGCGTACAAAGCGGTGATGGGACAGCCTGTTTCCGACATCGATACTGGCGCTAAATTCTTTGACTACAGCAACATGGATCAGCCGGATATTGCTCAGCTCTTGTACGACTGAGAATCCATTCAAGCTGGGCTCGACTTGAGGATTCGCGTTACGGCGACGATCTCGGTTGACGCGATAAAAGGGGCTGCCAAAAGGAATGGGCAGCCCCTTTTGCATGAAAGACAGGAAATATATATGCATGATGGAGATAATAGGACATGATAGCGGTGTGCGGCGAGAATCTCATCGATATGGTGCCCTCAGAACATGGGAAAGACCTCTTTGAGGCTTGTCCAGGGGGCTGCCCTTACAATAGCGCTATCGCTGCAGCGCGACTCGGTGTACCTACATGGTTTATTGGGAAAACATCGAAAGATTTTCTTGGTGAGAAGATCATCTCAAAACTTCAGAGTTCTGGAGTGGACACATCTCTTCTTCTTCGAGCCGACCAGGCCATGACTCTTGCCTTTGTTGAGCGCGATGCCGCGGGCAATGCAAAGTATGCGTTCTATTCAGAAGGTGCTGCCGATCGATGCTATTATCCTGACGATTTGCCTCTAGCGCTTCCTGAGGCATGCCGCTTTTTGCTTGTTGGTTCGATATCTTTGGTTCAGGAGCCTTCGGGTTCTACAATTTGTTCGCTCATCGAAAGGGAGTATGCAAAGAGACTCATAAGTTTCGACCCGAATGTCAGACCCAGCATTATCAAATCTAGAGCGGAGTATCTGGAAAGATTCGACTGGATCTGCAGACACAGTGCCATTGTCAAGGCGAGCGATTCGGATCTTGAATGGATCTATGAAATGCCGCCAGCTCAGGCAGCTGAAAAAGTGCTGGCATTGGGGCCGGAACTTGTAGCACTCACCTTGGGAGATCATGGAGCTATGATATTGACAAGACAACACTATCTTGTCTCTCCGGCTCGGAAAGTACAGATCATCGATACAATCGGTGCGGGAGATAGTTTTCATGCTGCACTTCTTGCAGGTCTTGGGTGGCTCAAGGTGAGAGATCGGAAGAGTCTTGCATCCTTGAGCGAAGTCAATCTTAAAGCGGTTTTGCGCCTTGCCAATTCTGTTGCCGCCCTCGACTGCCAGAGACGAGGAGCAGAGCCGCCAACGCTGCGGGAATTGGCTATTTTCGATCCTGAAGCAGCGAGAATTGCGCCCGGCACCATTCCCACATTCAATTCTAAGGAGCGTATATGTTGATAGGAATAAAGCCATGCATTTCGGCTGAATTGCTCTCAGTCCTCTATAGGATGGGGCATGGAGATGAGATCGTGCTTGCAGATGCGTTTTTTACGGGCGATTCGCTAAATTCTCGTGTGGTACGGGCAGATGGCATAAGGATTCCAGATCTGCTCGATGGAATTCTGCGCCTTATCAACCTAGATTCTTATGTCGACGATCCGGTTGTCATGATGGCTCCCTCGAAAGGAGATAGCCTCGATTTCGAGGTGGAGAGGAGATACCGTGAAGTGTTAGACCGATATTGGCCAAAAACCCCTCCGATTCAGCGTATGGAACGCTTTGCTTTCTATGAGAGGGCTAAGAAGGCTTTTGCTGTCGTAATGACAGGAGAGACTGTGAAATATGGGAATATCATCCTCAAAAAAGGAGTACCTCCCGTTACGGAATGATATGTTTTAGTTTTTGTCTTTTCAGGGAGTCGCATAATGGCAAGAGAGACCGTTACCATCAGAGATGTCGCAGAAAGGGCTAAGGTATCCACCGCAACTGTCTCTCGAGTGCTCAATAATGATGGTCGCGTACGGAAAGAAACGAAACAGATAGTACTTGAGGCGATGGAATCGCTCGGATATAAGCTCAATTTTGTGGCGCGGAGCCTAAAGACAAGCCGAACGCGGACCATTGGTGTGCTGGCGCCTGATCTTTCTGGCGATTTTTTCATGTTCATCGCGGAGAGCATGAATAGAGAGCTCACAGGGCGGGGATATTCTCTCGTTGTTGGCTCCAGTCAAGGTTCAGAAGAGGAAGAAGCAAGGCAGATCCGCCATCTCGCAGAACGACTGGTCGATGGAATTGTGCTTATCCCGGTTGGGGGTTCCAGTGTCTATCTTCCTCAGATTTCGGCCTTCAATATTCCGATTGTCTTTGTAGACCGAATACTCAAGGGCTATAAAGCGGATAAGGTGCTTGTCGACAATGAGGAAGGAGCATACAAGGCGGTCAGCGCCTTGATAAAAGAAGGGCATCATCGCATTGGATTTTTAGGAGGCAATCCCGAAGTCACTACTGCAGAGGAGCGCTATGAAGGCTATTGCAGAGCTATGAAAGAAGCAGACCTTGAAATCGAACAAAAATATACACGCTTTGGTAATCCGACACTTCCCTTTGGCTATCGTGCTATGGAAGAAATAATGAAAGACCCCTATTCGCCCAACACCTGGTTCATAGTTAATCTTTTTACACATTTAGGTGCAACGAATTACTTGATCTCTGAGGGAGGAGAGCGTGCAAAACGGATCACTTTTGCTGCCTTCGACGAGATGCCATATTCGCCCCTATTGCGCTATTGTCGGTATGCGGTTCAGCAACCGATTGCGGAGATGGGAAAGGCAGCTGCTAATCTCATCATCGACAGAATCGAGGGCAAAGGACCCCCTGAACCCCAGACTCTCAGATTCAAGACAAGATTGATTCAGCATACACTAGTGCGTTAAGCAACATATTTATTGGAGGAACAGTATGGAACAGACAAAAGATTTTCTTCTTCAGCCACCCAAGAATAGGTGGAAGGGAATTCCACCGAAGATAGGTATTCGCCCTGCCATCGATGGCCGTCGCAGAGGAGTTCGCGAGTCGCTAGAAGAGGTGACAATGGGCATGGCCAAGGCAGCAGCAAGACTAATTTCCGAAAATATCCGCCACCCTACTGGCGAGCCGGTTGAATGTGTAATCGCCGATACTACGATTGGAGGCGTTGCCGAAGCTGCGGCCTGCGCTGAGAAATTTGCTAGAGAAGGAGTGGCTGTAACACTTACTGTTAGCCCTTGTTGGTGCTATGGCTCTGAGACTATGGACATGGATCCTCTGACAATCAAGGGAGTGTGGGGATTCAACGGCACAGATCGACCAGGAGCGGTATATCTAGCGGCGGTATTGGCCGCTCATTCTCAGATGGGCTTGCCGGCTTTTGGCATCTATGGTCGCGATGTCCAGGACATTACAGATGCTCAAAGGATCCCAGCGGATGTTGCGGAAAAGATTCTGCGCTTTGCTCGTGCGGGTATCGCTGCGGCTTGGATGCGCGGCAAGAGCTATCTCTCCGTCGGTTCGGTTGCCATGGGTATTGCAGGCTCCATCGTCAATCCTGATTTCTTTAGAGAATACCTTGGTATGCGCAACGAATATGTCGACATGAGCGAGATTGTGCGGCGTATCGAAGAAAAGATCTATTCAGAAGCTGAATTTCATCGCGCTATGCAGTGGGTAAAGACCTACTGCAAAGAAGGCCCTGACAACAATCCTCTCGAAGAGCAGCATTCTCGAGCTCGCAAAGATAAAGTATGGGAAACCTGTGTCAAAATGGCGATGATCGTGCGCGATCTTATGGTTGGCAATCCAGATCTCCGCAGAAAGGGCAGAGAAGAGGAAGCTCTTGGCCATAATGCGATTCTGGCGGGTTTCCAAGGGCAGCGCCAGTGGACCGATCATTTTCCCAACGGGGATTTTCTAGAAACGATGCTTAATTCTAGTTTCGATTGGAATGGGATTCGCGAGCCCTACCTCGTCGCTACCGAGAACGATTCTCTCAATGGAGCTGCGATGCTGTTTGGCCATCTTTTGACAGGCAGTGCGCAGATTTTCTCAGATGTGCGAACGTATTGGAGCCCCGAAGCTGTACAACGCGTTACAGGTTGGAAGCCTACTGGACTAGCGGAATATGGCTTCTTGCACCTCATAAATTCTGGCGCGACCTGCCTCGATGGCACCGGCTGTCAGCGTATAAATGGTCAGCCTGCACTAAAACCATGGTGGCAAGTAGAGCCAGAAGAAGCAAAGGCTTGCCTCGATGCGACACAGTGGCGCTATGCAAGTCTTGGGTATTTCCGAGGAGGTGGCTATTCTTCGGACTTTTTGACTGAAGGTGGCATGCCTGTTACCATGACTCGCATCAATATTATCAAAGGCCTTGGTCCTATGATTCAGATCGCCGAAGGACATACGGTGACACTGCCAGCAGAAGTGCACAATACACTGGATTTGCGCACCGATCCTACCTGGCCCACTACATGGTTTGCCCCAAGGCTCACAGGAACTGGTCCCTTCAAGGATGTCTATTCAGTAATGGCGAACTGGGGAGCCAACCATGGAGCTAGCTGTTATGGCCATATAGGGGCGGATCTCATCACTCTCGCTTCGATGTTGCGTATCCCAGTGGCTATGCACAATGTTCCCGCCGAAAAGATATTCAGGCCAAGCTATTGGAACGCCTTTGGTATGGATCCCGAAGGAGCAGATTATCGCGCCTGTTCGGCGCTTGGGCCTTTATTTGGTTGAACTGAAGGATAGATGAACTGAATAGGTGAACTGAATAGGTGAACTGAAGGAGAGTGTGCGGCTCATTGAAGCCCATCTTGAGCTCGATTACGATTGAAGTATACAATGAGACGTTTTCGAATTGCCTTGGAATATGAGCTACAGTATTGACTCATCTAGGCTATCTGAAAGCAATAAGTCCCCTTGAAGGTCGCTTATTCATTATATGCAAAAAAAACTAGATTCAAACGATTACCTTAGTACCATTATGCGCTACCTTTCCCACTATAGAATGCTAGCGCTTCCTGGGCTCGCCGTGATGATCGCCATTGCTGGCGGGCAGCTCGCTGGCCCATATATCTTAAAACAGATAATCGATGTTGCAGTGCCAAGGAGCGATACTTCGCTTCTTCTTACCTACGCCGCCGCGTTCCTCGGAATTGTCTCGGTGACAGGAGCGCTGAGTTATGTGGGTATGATATTGCTAGCGCGCCTCGGCCTGTCGATTGTAACGCTGGTCAAGCAAGATATTTTTTCACACCTTTTGAAGCTTCCGGTATCCTATTTCGACAAGCATCCTGTTGGTGAGCTTATGTCTCGCACGGAGACAGATACCGAAAGGGTACGCGACATGTTTTCCACTCTTGGCGCGAACCTCATTGTAAATGTACTTACTATGATTGGGATATTCATAGTGACCTTTGCTTTGATGCCTGCGCTTGCACTTATCATGGTGGGCATTTCGTTGGGTCTTTTAATAATCTTGGTTCTGTTCTTCTCGAAGATCTTTCCTATGTATGAGAAGGCTCGTTCACTGTATGCAAAGATCACCGCTAAGGTTACAGAATTCATCCAGGGCATCGAAGTCTTGAAAGCCTATGGAAGAACAGGATGGGCCGAGGCCGAACTGGATGCGACGGCTAAAGAGAGGATGTCGCTCGAGGTGCGCATTTCACTGATCGAATACTCAATGATGTCTATCCTGAATGCCTTGATTGGTCCAATGTTCATCGTTGTGCTTCTTCTGCTCTACGCTCCAAAGGCTCTCACAGGGGCTATGACGCTTGGCACTATACTCCTCTTTGTCGAATATGGAGCGAGGCTTCTGCGCCCCATTGCGGAAATTGCCGAAAGCCTTCGAAGCCTTCAGCAGGCGCGCACTTCGCTTTCGAGGATTCGCACTATTATGGCTACACCGGAAGAGCCAAATAGAGGCTCTGGGAAAGCCCCAACTTTTGAGCGAGAGATTCGCTTCGATCATGTTTGGTTTGCTTACGAGGATGAGGACTGGGTGCTGCGCGATGTCTCGTTTGTCATTCCAAAAGGGAGCTTTACTGCGATTGTCGGTGCAAGCGGTTCGGGGAAATCTACAATAATAAGTATTATCTGTGGTTTTGCCTTTCCTCAGCGAGGGAAGGTGCTGGTCGATGATATTCCCCTCGATGAAATCGATATTGTTGCTTGGCGAAGACATATAGGGCTTGTGTTGCAGGAATCCTTTATGTTTCCAGTTTCTGTTCTAGAAAATGTAAGATTATACCAAGAAGAAATCACGGAAGACCAAGTTAAATCGGCGCTTTCGATTGTGCATGCTGACAAGGCGGTCTCTATGCTTCCCAATGGACTCGAGGCGAATCTCTGGGAGCGAGGTTCGAATCTCTCCTCTGGAGAGCGGCAATTGATTTCTTTTGCAAGAGCGCTTGCGGCTAATCCCGATCTAATCCTCCTGGACGAGGCAACCAGCAATGTAGACATGACCACTGAGAAACATATCAAAGAGAGCATGGATGTACTTAGAAAGGGAAGGACAATGGTGGTGGTTGCCCATAGGCTTTCTTCGATTCTGAAAGCCGACCGGATATTCTATATAGATGAAGGTAGGCTCATAGCCGAAGGAACTCACGAAAGCCTCTACGAAGAATTGCCAGCCTATCAACTTCTTGTGGACCAGCAGTTTCCAACAGGCAAACGGGTGCTTGTATGAGCCAAAAATTCTATCATCTTCGCTGGATACGAGAGATTTGGCGAGAACGCCAAGCTCTTGTGTGGCTTTTGCTGTTTTTGACACTTCTATCGAGCGCAGTTGCAGTGGCTTTTCCTCTGCTCACAAAGCAACTCTTCGATCTACTCGAACACGCAATAGATACAAAGATGAGCGAAGATGCCGCGATGGCTCAGATTCGCCGGATAGCGCTCTATTTTGGGGCGATCGGGCTTGCAGGGCTCATTTCAGGCATCTTTCCTGGTGTGCGTGGCGCGCTCAACATGGTCTTCGACTACATTGTCCGAAAGAGGTATTTCGGCGAAGTGGTGCAAAAAGACATTAGATTTTTCAGTAAATTTCGCTCCGGCGATGTAATCACGCGCCTCACATCGGATATCTCCGATTGGCCAAAAATATCCTGGTTCTTGTGCTCTGGCATTTTCCGAGCGGTCGAGTCTGCAAGCAAAGTCACATTTTGCATCATTGTAATGTTCAGTCTCGATTGGAGACTTGCTCTTGCATCCCTTGCTTCCCTACCTGTCATGCTCCTTGTCTTCAGTAGAACACAGGCAGCTATCTACGACCGTGTTAATAAAAACGAGCAAGCCATATCCGAGATAAACAACCAACTTGAGATGAGTTTTTCGGGAGTGCGCGTCATAAAGGCTTTTGCAAGCGAAGAAAAGTACACAAATTTCTTCAAGGAAGCGCTTGGCAAACGATTCAATACAGAGATAGACGTCATAAAGCTCGAGACCGTTATGCACCTTATCTATCAGTATATCGACTATGTGGCACAGATTGCTCTCGTGTTTGTGGGCGGATTGATGGTGACAAGACGAAGCATCTCGATAGGAACTTTTTACGCTTTCTATAATTATCTCAACATGCTCATCTATCCTGTGCTAGACATTCCTCAGCTCTTTGTGTTTGGGAAGCGAGCATTCGTCAATATAGATAGGCTAGAAGAGATGAGGCAATATGAGAGTGGATCTCAAAAACAATCTCCAACATCGTCTCAGAAAAAACAAAGCCTATCGCTTCAAAATCGAAATAGGGTATCGTCTCAGAAACAGCAAGAATCTATGAAATCCATAAGGAACAGCGATACCGCAAATATTGAAGTTTTCCGTTCTCTCTATTTCGAGAATGTCACAGTGCGATATGAGCAACGGCGCAAAGCAGCTCTATCGGATATCAGCTTCGAGATATTGCCGGGCGAAAAATTCCTCATAATCGGACCGGTTGGATCAGGAAAATCCACCCTTATTAAGAGCGCACTCGGATTGCTCGAACCTCAGAAGGGTCGAGTAATGATAAATGATAGGCCTGTCCGAAGCCTGGAGCCGACAGAGATTCGCGGACTCATAGGATATGTTCCACAGGATCCCCTTTTGTTTAGTGGCTCGATACGAGAGAATATCCTCTTTGGCTGTCGAGAAGGCCAGAGCCTCACTGAAGAAGAACTCTTACGCATCATCGAGGTATCTCGTCTTACAGAAGAAATCGAATATTTTTCGGATGGATTGGAAACCAAGCTTGGACAGCGCGGAACAAGCGTTTCAGGAGGGCAAAAACAGCGCATAGCAATTGCGCGGGCGCTTGCAGGCTATCCTGGTCTGCTATTGCTCGATGATATGACGGCCTCGCTTGACACGAATAACGAAGAAGCCTTATGGCATTCACTAGCTGCAATGGCTGAATTCGCGCAGGCTGCGGTTATCGCTGTTTCTCATAGGCTATCGAGTATTCAGTATGTGGATCGAGTGCTGTTTTTAAATGGAGGGCGCATAGCCGGTTTTGGCAAACACGCCGAGCTCATGGAGCAGAACGCAGCCTATCGCGAATTCGTGGCGGAGCATGTGCAGAGACCAGGGAAATGAGTTTTGCATGTTTTGCATGTGAGGGAGTCGAGACCATCTTTTGAGAAAGTATTCAATAAGAGCGCACGGCAATTTTGTGGAAATTTCCTCTTGACGCTACAAAAAACAACACTATAATTTTTTATATGAGAATGAGATTTGATAGAATTTCTGTTTCTCTACTTACTGCTTTTGCTTATCTTTTCTTGCTGATTGCAGCTTCTGGTTTTGCTCAAAATACATCACTAAGATATGCGCTGATTATTGGAAACGCAGACTATACAAGACTTCCAAAGCTCAAAAATGCCATCAACGACGCCTCCGACATGGCGGATATCTTAAAAGAGTTCGGTTGGAATGTCACGCTTCTTTTGAACGCGGATCTTCCTCAGATGGAACAGGCGGTGGTTCGGCTAGGGAATAGTGTGTCTATTGCCCCAAGCGCTGTTGGATTATTCTATTACGCAGGCCATGGGGTACAAGCAAATGGGATCAATTATCTCATACCCACTGATGCTGACATTGCGAGCGAGGTATTTCTAAAAATGAAATCGCTTGCGGCGCAAAGCGTGCTCGACGAGCTGCAGAGCGCCCGCAACAACCTCAATATCATCATCTTAGACGCATGTCGAGATAATCCATTCAGCTGGGCACGATCAGGCTCCCGCGGGCTCTCGGTGATATCTTCTCAGCCTCCTGGCAGCATAATTGTCTTTGCTACTGGTGCAGGAAGTGTAGCGCAAGAAGGTAGCGGAGATAATGGTGTATTCACTGCTGAGCTTCTCAAAAACCTCAGGACTCCTGGTCTTGATATCGGAGAGCTTCTCAATAGAACCTGCTCAGCAGTCCAGGAAGCCACCAATGGACAGCAAAATCCCGCAATCTACTCCCAATTTTTCAAATCATTTTATTTTAATGAAGCAAATGCCTCAAAAACCACGAATCCCCTTGCTCAGAATTCTTCGAAGCAGGATTTTTCTAGCTATAACCTCAATATAAGCCAGATTCCTCTAAAGACGGCGAATGTCCTGGTGACATCATCGGAAGTAAATGCGGAT
>JAKJFY010000327.1:0-635 GCA_022704665.1 Spirochaetota bacterium
GCAAGCAAACAAGAAAAAATGACCTTGTATTAAGTCTGTGTGAGGCACTTCATGCCCAGATATATCTATCTGGCAATGGCGCGAGGAAATACATGCAAGTTGATGCCTTTGTTAAGAAAGGCATTAGAGTAGAATTTCAAGAGTTTTCTCACCCCAGTTATCCTCAGGCTTTTTCTCCCGTTTTTATTCCTAATTTATCTTCACTTGATTTACTATTTAACTGTGGCATTGAGGCATCTCGCCATATATTTTGGTGCAGTATTGAAAATAAGTGAGATAGATGCAACTTATCGATTTGCTAAAGAAGGTAAAATCCAGGTACCCAATGATTTGGCGATTGATCGAGCTTTGTAATGGGTACATGCTTACAAAGCTTGCATCATATAAGCTTAATGCTATTAGAAAGAAGATAATAACTTACCCAATTGGACAAAGTATTAGTACAAAGCTTGCTCTTGCAAAAAATATCGAAGACATAGCAGAATTTTTAAAAGGCCTTTCTCAAGCAGAAAAGGCTTTTTTTAATCCTTTTCCTTTTACTTTGAGATCGATTAATCATGTTGTTTCTTGTGGTACCTATCAGGTCTATTTGGTACGTAATAGTGAAAATGATGAATTGATCGGACTTTTTTTTC
>JAKJFY010000328.1:0-324 GCA_022704665.1 Spirochaetota bacterium
AATTCAGATTTAACTATGGAACACCTGCTCACCAGCTAAAAATCCTTAAAAAATGGTGTGGCCTTTAGGGCTTATCTACTACAGCCCCTAATTATATATTCAATAGATCTGAGTATAGGTATAATATATGCTTATACTCAAAACATTATTTCTTTATTATACCTATAATAATTCGGGAATCCATAATAAATGTCATTTGCCCCAGACAATCTTATTTATTATAGGTGTATAACTTTGTATTATCCTGACGACTTTGGCGGCGACGTTGACATCCCTGTAGTCCACGGGGCGCTTGTCCTCGCCATCGAACAATTCCATCGCTAT
>JAKJFY010000328.1:334-634 GCA_022704665.1 Spirochaetota bacterium
TGCAGCAGCGTTTCCGCGGTATACCCACCAATGACGATAGTGCCCTTGTCCAGGACTTCCGGGCGCTCGGTGGAGTTGCGCAGCAGAACGGCAGGGAATCCAAGCATGGATGACTCTTCGCTCAAGGTTCCTGAATCGGAGATGACGCACTTCGCATCGCACTGAAGCCGGCAGTAGTCGGTAAAGCCCAGTGGCTTGACGCTGCGGATTAGTGGATTCAGGGACACATGATCGGTTTCGAGACGCTTCCACGTGCGCGGATGCGTCGAAAATACAATGGGGAGGTTATATCGCTCCGCA
>JAKJFY010000329.1:0-633 GCA_022704665.1 Spirochaetota bacterium
AGTGGGACTTGAACCCACACGCTCTTGCAAGCAGCAGATTTTGAGTCTACCGTGTATGCCATTTCACCATGCCGGCAGATGTAGAATATGGTGCATTTTGCCGTAGGATGGCTTTGAGAGTCAAGTCTGTTTTGTAACCGGAACATGTGACATGATCTATCATGGTCAATTAATATGGTGCTCGACGGTTTTGTGCACGGTAATCAATTCATTCAACATTATCTCAGAACATGGTCTTACCATAGTGCTGCCTTTACCCTACACAGTAAATAGGATATAATTACCAAATATGCGAAGGATACAGATGCCAACGCAGCCGCCGTAGGGCTGAACACAGAGAGGGAGGACTGTTTAGTTGGTCCGAAGAGTCAAAGGGAGGACTATAAAGCTCCAGGGTTTCAACAATCTAACTAAATCGCTTAGTTTCAATATTTACGATGTCTGTTACGCAAGATCCCGCGATTCTCAGATTAGCTATCTCGAGTATATAGATGAAGAATACAATTCAAAGCGTCTAGAAACTATCGTCGAAGATGTAACCCAGATCATCAATGCAAAACTTGTAAGCATTTCTACGCAGGACTATGAACCACGCGGCGCAAGCGTAGTCGCGCTGATAAACGAAGAAAATTC
>JAKJFY010000330.1:0-631 GCA_022704665.1 Spirochaetota bacterium
ACTCGGTCACTTCAATAGAGCGGTTGAAAAGTTCTCTGGAGTACCAGAAAAAAATCGCTATGAAGACAAAGGAGATGGTCAGTTTTACTGATGATATGAGAGCGCTTAACCTTATGGATTAACTGAAGTATGATTACTTCGATCTTAAATAACACAAAAGAGGTACAGCAAGATGCAGTATATCGCATTCTCTCATGCTTCAGGAGGAAAAATACGCTATGCCCATACACCTTCTGATGTCAACCATTACCTCCATTGGGCATTCATAGAAGCGACGCATTGGATACTTACCACCAAGAAAGCATATTAAGAAGCGAACATAGATAGAAAAACTAAAGGCGCGCATTATTTGATATAATCAAGAATTGTCATGAATTATATAGAAACCAAAAGTGTCATTTTTTATCAAAATGTGATTTCTTTGGACTTTGATATCTTCATAAATATCAAGAGCGATATTGTAGTTAGAATCGTCAAAATAGTTGCTAGGGCGGCCGCATAGCCATAATTCCCACGAGTAACAAAGGTATATATAGCCAGTGTCAATGTGACTGTCTTAGAGCTATATAGAATGATAGCACTTGAGAGCTCTGTTATTATGGTTACCCAACTCAGAATTGCGCCTGATATA
>JAKJFY010000331.1:0-631 GCA_022704665.1 Spirochaetota bacterium
TCGTCTGTATCGACGAAGAGAAGCTTAAAGAAGATGCGAACAAGGTCGCCCTTCGCCTTTATAAGAAGGCGGGAATAACATAAGGATCAAGGAGGACCTTATGAACACGACTGCTCTCATTATTGTCTTGGTTTACCTGGCTGCAATGCTTGCAATAGGGTTCTGGACGAACAAAAAGCTGATCAAGACAAGCGCCGATTACATGTTGGCAGGACGAGCCGTGCCGATGATCATCGTTGCCTGCAGCCTTGCAGCAAACAACATAGGTGGCGGTTCAACTAATGGCCTTGTTAACCGAGCCTTTGGTTCTTGGGGAATTTCGGCGGTATGGTATGTTATGGCTGCCTCTATTGGCCTAATTCCAATGATTTTCTTTGCTCCTAAACTACGAGGCGTAATGGCTTTTACTATACCGGAAGTTGTGGGGCGCCGGTTTGGCAAGACAGCCCACATCACTTCGGCCATTCTCAATATCGTATCGCTATTCTGCCTTACGGCATCTCAAATCCTTACATCGGGCACCATTCTCTCTCTTCTAATCGGGCTAGATCTCAATTTTGCAATTGTACTCGCTGCGGGTTTTACGATTTTATATACCACAATGGGAGGGCTCTGGGCAGATTCTATCACC
>JAKJFY010000332.1:0-630 GCA_022704665.1 Spirochaetota bacterium
CAGATTGCGCTGAAAAGCCTCCAAGCGAATTGCGCTTCTGCGCCAATAGTTCACTTTTCGAGGGAACAAAGTATTGTCTTGGCGAAATTGCAGGTGTAACGACATGCGCTTTCTCTGTTGGCCTTGTGTTTTCCGAAGGCGCAGCAGAAACTAAGGGAGCTTCGACAGGAGCTTCAACTGGAGCTTCGACCGATGTCGCTGCCTCGACGACAGGCTCTTTCTCCTTCGCTTCTTCTGGTTGCAAAACGACAAAAGGAAGCTCAGATGGCTCCGGATCGATAGCTCTAGGCTGCAGCGCGCTTGTCTGAATGACTTCAGATTGCCTGTCCTCTAAGTAGATGTCCCTCTGCTTGGTTTCGGGCAAATTAGCGATTTTTTCGAAAAATACAGAGCTTTCATCCTTTTCGCAGTTGCTTAGAAGAGAAGGTGTAGGCTCTTGCGCCAGCGCTGGTAACTCCTCCATTGGAAAAACATCCTGTACCTGGGAAACTTCTTCCTGACTCGATATCTGAGAAATTTCTTTCTTACTCGATATCTGGGAAACTTCTTCCTGACTCGATGTGGGACGATCCGCCTCGGCCTCCGTTTTTCCCTGCTTTGCCGGCAACTGCGAAATCTCGCTCATCGCTT
>JAKJFY010000333.1:0-629 GCA_022704665.1 Spirochaetota bacterium
AAGTAAATGATAGAAAGACTGCTGAGGATGTGGTAAGAAGAGCAAAATACTATCCAGAAGGCTATAGAGGAATAGCAATGCCAAGGGCCGCAAATTATGGAACTGTTAATCCTCTAGATTATTTCAAGATTGAAAATGAAGAAACGATGGTTGTTGTTCATTGCGAGAATAAAATTGGTTTAGACAATCTTGAAGAAATTGTAAAGGTGCCGAGCATTGATGTCATATTCCTAGGTCCATTTGATATGTCGCAGTCTTTAGGAATCCCAGGTCAGGTTAACCATCCGTTAATAGAACAAGCAGCAGAGCGCGTTCTTAAAGTCTCTAAGAGTGCAGGCAAAGCAGCAGGTATCTTCGTTTCTACAGGAGAGCAAGCCAAGCTAAGAAGAGAACAAGGATTTCAATATATCACGATTGGAATGGATGTAACGCTGTTTGGAATAGTATGCAAAAATGAAATTGCAAAGGCAAAATCTAATTAGATTATAATGAGCCCTAGGATCTAGACCATTGTCGAAGAAAAACAGAGTGGACCGAACCTTCTTGCAAAGAATGAAAAAGGAGGCATAGAGTTCATTATGCGCAAACACTATGACAAGGAATTCAAGGCGAAGGTTACTCTTGAAGCA
>JAKJFY010000334.1:0-627 GCA_022704665.1 Spirochaetota bacterium
CCTTGCGGCATGGTTTTGACGCATAATTGTCAATATTTCATCTTGAGATAAATCGCGTTCTCTTAAATATCCTAGTATTTTTCTATTTGAAATACTCCATTCATTTATGTGAATATCTTCTGATGTCGGTGCTACTTCCAGTGTCTCCCACCACCTAATAGCTCGTTCAATAGCCAGATTTGGATCTCTTCGATTCTTTTCATATTCATTGTTTACAATTTCAATACTTTTATGTTCATCATTTCCCTTTAATAGATATGTATAATAATAGGCGTGAAGCAATTGATCGGTGATTATTGTTAATTCCGCCGTTGGGTTGACCCAAGCAGGTTGTTTACATGTTCTAAGTACATGGCTCTGCACTATTGAAAGATAATTCTGAGCTTCTCTCCATTCCTGAAGGAAATGGAGTTTTCGTTTACTTTCTGTATCACCTTTTTCTTTTCCATAATCTCTTACTCCAGATTTTAATATGAGTAAACAACCACCACCAAAGGTGGTGGCTTTAGGAATCTGGGCTCTCAAAGAGCCCATAATCCTTCGAGTTATTATCCTCTTGTTTCTCCCTATCTTCCTGGTATTTTACATAACGACGAATCTTATCTTCGTCCATCCCGATGGTCGTCA
>JAKJFY010000335.1:0-627 GCA_022704665.1 Spirochaetota bacterium
TGTGATCCTGAGCCTGGGATGGGTTGTAGGGGTTACTAACGCGGTAAACTTCATCGATGGGATAGATGGGCTGGCAGGCAGCGTATCTTTTATAGTCGCGATGGTATATGGAACTCTCTACTATAATTTTGGAGATGCATCGAGCTCGCTTATCTGTCTATGCATTGCGGGTGTAATTGTGGGATTTCTATTATTTAATTTTCCCATGCCCAAAGCGAAGATATTCATGGGTGACTCTGGAAGTCTCTTTCTTGGATTCTCTCTTGCGGTAATGCCTTTCTTAGGGCATATGCCTAGAGGGGAGTCCGCAAAAGTTAGCTTAGGCTTAATTCCATGCTCGCGCTTCCGGTCTTCGATGCGCTGAGAGTAATGGGCCTCAGGATTGCGGAGGGTAAAAATCCAATGTCGCCCGATAGGCAGCATGTGCATCATCTCTTTCTTGATTCTGGCTATAGCACACTGAGAACAGACTTAATTCTTTCCTTGGTGACGGCAGGGCTGGCTTTTGTGGTGCTGGTCGCTGCCGATATGCCCCAAAGTCTAGGGTTTATGTTGGAGTTTATTGCGATAGGGCTTCTCTTGATATTCTTCAGGTATGCGCGATATCGAGCATCTTGTGAATACTGA
>JAKJFY010000336.1:0-623 GCA_022704665.1 Spirochaetota bacterium
AAACATAAGCACATAGGACACCGCTGTAAGAGTGCATACCAAGCCAGCATATACTACGATTATCAGCCACATGCTTGCATTCTAGCGCATTTTTAATGAGCTGAGCAGGGCTATAAATTACTGCCAGGGCTTAACTCTAAGCAAATCTAAGCAACTATATGCCAAGTTAAAAATCGAGCTCAAAGGCACACTACTGTTACGAACCTTGTGTATTTCTAGAGATTTGGTAGGAGAGTTTTTCATGCATAAGCATAAGCAGGTACATACTCAGCTTTTCTCTTAAGGGGAGTTGGGAAACTCCTAAGCCATAGCTTTTTATCAAGAAGCGACAATCCTGCTCTGCTTAGGAAAGCACGTTCTTGAAACTGCTTCTCTCTAGCCTTACAAATCGCTCTTCTTTCAATACCAGCTACTTCAGCATGCGTTAGAACGATATCCCTTCCAATCCTGTAAGGCTTTTCATAATTATGCCAACCTAAGTATACGACAAGGCGATTCAGCATATTCGCAACATTTCTCGGAAAACAAACTGTTTCACGACGATGATCAGCAAGATCCTTTCTAAGCTCTCTGTCGAGATAGTTTGAGGCAAAGAGAGGATTCTGGAAGGTACGTGGGACTTT
>JAKJFY010000033.1:0-20145 GCA_022704665.1 Spirochaetota bacterium
AAACTGAATGTTTGTGAAGAAAAGCTATGACCACAGCTCTTACAGCGATAACGAGGTACATCTCCAAAACATTTGGTTGAATAGAAGCCTAGACTGACAAACCAGCGGCCTTGGGGAGCTGCCTTATGATTTGGACAGGCGGGATTTGGGCAGAAAGAAAAAGAATGCATGCTTACCTCCGTACATTCTCTTTATCGCCCTCCTCCCTACATCTTGCTTCAACTTCTTATACAAGGTTCGTAGCAGTAATGAAGCATTGTATATATATTCTATTCTAAATTGCCAAAGAGTGATATCATCCTTCGAAATTGAGAGGTGCAGATGCTCATACTGCTTGCAGATGCTTTTACGCCTGATTTGCCAGAGCGACTTGCGGAATTTGGCGAAGTTTCTTCGGATATGTCACGCATTGCTGAGGCTGAGGTGCTAATAGTCCGTTCCAAGACAAGGATCGATAGAGCCATGCTCGATGAGGCGACTCGCTGTAGATACATTGTCAGAGGAGGCGTTGGCCTAGATACGATAGATTCGGAATATGCTAGATCTAAAGGTATCATCGTGGACAATACACCTGAAGCCTCTAGTATCGCGGTAGCCGAGCTTGCCTTTGCTTTCATGATTGCAATGCCAAATCATCTTGTGCGCGCTGATATATCTATGAAAGAAGGGAAATGGCTTAAAAAAGAACTTGAGCGTACGGAACTCTACGGGAAAACACTTGGCCTAGTGGGCATTGGGCGAATTGGTCGAGAATTGGCGCTCAGGGCTAAGGTTTTTGGAATGTCTGTAATTGCTTTCGATAAATATGTAGTTAGTTCCGATATAGTAAAGATTGTAAGCTTCGACGAGCTGCTGGCGCATTCTGATTATATTAGCCTACATATTCCGCTTATAGACGAGACGAGAGGCATGATCGATGCATCCGCAATCTCCAGGATGAAAAAGGGAGTCTACCTTATCAACACTTGCCGCGGTCAGGTCGTTGTCGAGGAAGACATAGCCGAGGCGCTCAAATCTGGGAAAATTGCAGGTTACGCAACCGATGTATATTCGAAGGAACCACCCGAAGGCTCGCCGCTCTTTGGAGCGTCTAATGTACTTATGACACCGCATATTGGAGCTTCCACCGAAGAAAATCTTCTTAGGCTAGGGGATTGCATAGTGACAAGGCTCAGGAAATATGTAGGTAGATGAGGAACATAGATGAGAAAGGAAACAAATTCATGAAACGAGTAATAAATTTCAATGCTGGGCCCGCCGTGCTTCCTATGGAAGTATTGCAGAAAGCTCAAGAGGAAATGCTAGATTGGCGAGGCACTGGCATGTCTGTCATGGAAGTGTCTCATCGATCGAGCGAATACGAGGCGATGCATAATGAGTCGCAGGAACTCTTTCGCAAGCTTGCAGGTATGGGACCTGAGTGGAAGATTCTATTTATGACAGGTGGAGCTTCGACACAGTTTTTTCTAATTCCTATGAATTATCTCTTTGGAGAGCGCAGGGCAACCTATGTTGTGACGGGGCACTGGAGCAAGGCTGCTGTGAAGGAAGCAAAGCGTTTCGGGTCCCTCGATATAATAAGCACTGAAAATGAGGATGGCAGCTTTACGCGAATTCCAAAGCAGGAAGAGCTAAGAATAGACCCTTCATCAACTTATGTGCACATGACTAGCAATAATACAATTTATGGCTCTCAATGGCAATTTTGGCCAGAAGTGGGGGAAGCCTCTCTTGTCTGCGATATGTCTAGCGATATATTTTCTCGTCCATTTCCAGTCGATAAGCTAGCGCTCATCTATGCAGGTGCCCAGAAGAATCTTGGGCCTTCGGGTGTCACGGTGGTAGCCATCAGAGAGGACTTCCTCGGTATTGCGCAGGAAAAATCCAAATTGCCTGCAATGCTTTCGTATCGCACTTTTTCGGAGAATAATTCGCTATACAATACACCGCCATGCTTTTCGATATATATACTTAATCTTACGCTAAAGTGGCTACTATATACGATCGGCGGGCTAGAAAAAATGCAGAAAATCAACGAAGAGAAGGCTCGAATTCTCTATGAGGCTATCGACTCATCAGAGGGCTTCTATAGAGGGCCAGTGGAAAAAGAATCTCGTTCGCAGATGAATGTTGTATTCCGACTCAAAACACCCGAAATGGAAGATACCTTCATCAAGCAGGCAAAGTCAGCCGGAATAGTTGGAATAAGGGGGCATCGTTCGACAGGCGGAATTCGATTCTCAATATATAATGCCAATCTTGTCGATAATGTTAGAGAAGCTATAGAATTTATGGAGGAGTTCCGGCTTATCAACCGTTGAATCCTGTTAGGTTTCCAATGCAAGGGGCTGGGCTGGTCTAAGGATTCGTAGGCCAGCCTTTTTTATTCTCGATAGATGTTTTATATGAAAGGATAGGTTATATTGCTTTATGGCTAAATCGAGGCTGCACAAACTTTACAATAAGTTCATCTCATCTCTCAGTTTCTCGGCTGAGCTGCGAAAGATGCGCCGTGAACTCAACGCAAAGATCGATCAGCCCGAAATCATAACTGCGCCTCCGCCCTTTCATCCTCAAGCAGCTAACCGCTGGTTTAAGCGCCGAAGAATCTCCATAGCAGAATCTTACTTGATGGTAGTTAGAGACCTCGATTCTCGCAACTCGATTAGACGCTTGATCGCACTCAAAAATCTTGCAGATGTCGCCTTTCGTTCCTCAAATATCGACTATCCTTTGAATACAGCAAGGGTCCAGTCTGCCCTCGTAAAAGAAGTTGTCAAGCACCGCTCGAATAAACGCCGCCAGCTAGAATTGCTCTATGATTTTTCGATGTCCACACAAGGACAACACCAGGTGATCCGCAAACTCTGCGACGAGCTCAATATCATAGAGCTGCCTGAGAATGGCATGAAAATCGGAGAACTTGGATATGCCTGGGATGACCATGTCCACGATGTTGCGACATCTGGGAGAAAGAATCCGACCCAGCTTGTCTTAGATGCCTTCATCAAGGGTATATCTTCGCTGACCGTAGCTTACGGCCTCGTTTCCGATATCGATTTGATGGAGGAAGTGCTGGAAGCAGGCAATATCCTTGGGCTCAAGGTGAATATAGGACTCGAGTTCAGTGTTCTGGTCGAAGGAGCTCGCTATCATTTTATGGCAGAGCTCCCTCATTTTTCGTCAAAGGATGAATTGCGCGCCTTTTTCTCAGATCATGCGCTGGACATGGAAAAGTTCTTTCAGGGGCTCGAAATCAATAGAGAAAGCAGACTCGATGCGGTACGCCGTCTTCTTGAGAGTTTCAACCAAAATACACTGCCAAAAATAAACAAGGACTTCGAGGATAAGCCAGAATATTGCCTTGCCCCGCTTTCCCTGGAAGTGCTGCTTGCTACTATTCCCAATGTAAATATTACGCCTCTTCATCTTGCTGAATTCATGTATGTGCGCTATAGGCCAATTCTCCAGAAGAGAGTATGGTACTACAAAGCGCTCCGCGAAAAGGCAAGGTACATGGCGGAGAATCCTTCTAGTCTGCTGCAAGGACAACCTGGCGAAGAGCTAAGAAGAGAAGATATCGAAGCCAAGTATTCCGAGCTTAAAAAGGAATTGAACCAGCTTTCTCCGGACTCGGTGCTTTCGGGCTATTTCGATACCCCGCATATAATTTCCTATCAATCAGCTTTTGACGACCTTGAACCTATAAGCCAAATGCTTAAAAAAGCAGGATGCTTAATCAAATTCGTCCAGCCGCTCGAGCATGGGCTTGATCTAGCCAAAAAAGTCTTGATTGGACGAGGTCGATGCATTGATGCCGTTGAAATCTATAACATCCAGGATTGCATAGGAAGAAATCTTGAAGAAATAGAAGACTTTGCGCATTTTGTCAACGATCTCAATAAAAGCGCGGATTCTGAAGGCCGGAATTTTCTTAAGCCGATCTGTGGAAGCGATGCGACAGGGAGAAATCCGAAGATTCCGGGCATGGGATTCATATTCGAGGATCGAATCATTGGAAATCTGCGCAAGCGATATATAAAACGACATATGCGTCTCCCATTGCTCATCTCTGCCATGATACGATCCAGCGAATCTCCTGTAGATGAGGCAAGTCTTCAAAATGCTTCTGCCCCTCGTATTGTCTGCATGGGCAAGATCTCTGGTAGCTGGAATCGCGCAACAACAGGCGATGAAGAGAGAATTGGCCCGTTGCGTGCATGGCGGTATTTCAACCCAACATTCAAGAACGTTATACGCGCTATAACTGGCTTTACCGTAGCTACAGCCTATATAGGCCCTGCTTATGCTCTGCTTTGGCTTGGCATAACAGGGTTTCGAAATAGCATTGCCGACCTGATTTCCTATAGAGGCCCTAAACTTAGCCAGTGGAAACTCAAAAGCATCAATTTCGACAATGTTGGGCAATCTCTTTTCTGGACTGGTTTTTCAGTACCTCTTATGGGTTATGCAAAAGCCGCTTTCGATTCATTGTGGCCTTTAGCGCCCGAAACATTCTTATTCAATCTTGTCAAATTTTTTGTTATTTCGATTGTAAACGGATTCTACCTTGCAGCACACAACACCTTGCGGGGCTTTGATAAGAGTGTCGTTAGAGCCAATCTGTTCCGAAGTATTCTAGCCTGGCCTCTAGCCACGGTATTTGCACCTATAGGGAACTCCCTCTCGATTCCAAGCATTGTGCAAACCAAGATATGGTCCGATTTTGTCGCTGGTTTTATAGAAGGCGGAAATAAATACCGCAAGGTGCTGCGACAGCGCCAAAAGACCCTGGAAGAGCTAATCCCCACTATCATCAATACTAGCGGCAATAGTCAGTACATCGCCATGATGGATATCCTTTACCTTTTCTCTCAGGAGCCGCGCACTAGGACAACAATAAAGGCGGTCTTGAGTCCTTATGCATTCTTTACTCGTAAGCTCAAAGAAAATTCCTCATTGCGTTTAAATATGCTTTTGGAATTGAATGAGGTAATGAGCAAGGAGAACCTATGGACAGACCTTGTCGATTACATCGTGGCAAATTATGAAGAGGAGATGGCAGATGATCTGGTAGAGCTTGTGGTCGATGGCTTACCTGAGCTTTTAGGAGATCTAAGCAGCCTTATAGAAAAGTATGGGAAAGATCCAGGTCTTCTTGCAAAACTAGCTACAAAGGCGAGTGGCACAATTAGAGGATCGGGGCAGCCGAAATAGGGTTCTCTATAGCCTAGAAGAGCTTAGAAGGTCACTGTAGCATGCATTGCATGCTACAGTGAGGAGAATCTCAATTCAGAAGGGCAGCTCTATATCGAGTTTGCAGCGCTCCTTGACTTCTTTGAAAGCCTTCTTAAGGGGCGGATTGAATGGTACACCTTTGTCTTTCCTATAGAGCCAGGTTTCATGCTCTTTTTCGCCAGGCGTCCAAATACGCTTAGCCCCTGGGGCTTTCTTCGATGCTCTCAGTTGGCGGCTTACCTCTCCAACATGATGTTTAAAGTCCTCCAGGTCGCAGAAAGCGCTTATGTTTATGGCAATAAAGCTGTGCCCCAATTCGATAGGTTTGGGCTTTCCATTTGAGTCGACACCTAGAAGAGCCTTCATAAAATTGGTTTGGGAGAGAGCGCTCGAAAGCAGCTCTACTACCATGGCATAACCATAGCCTTTGTAGCCGCCGAAATCCTCACCGAGGCCTCCAAGAGGAGTAAGAGCTGCCTTGTCCTGACCTAGGTCTATTAGGACCTGGTGAGTATCATGTCGATATTTTCCATCCTGCCCTATTACCCATCCATCCGGAAGATCTTTGCCTAGTCTATCGTAGAGTTCGATTTTTCCGCGCTGGGTTACTGAAGTTGCACAATCCAGCATAAAAGGGAAGGCCTCGTCCGAGGGCATGCCCCATGTCATGGGATTAGTGCCAAGCATGGGTTCGACTCCCCAGGTTGGAGCGATAGAAGGCCGTGCATTGGTGGTGGTCATGCCGATCATACCGTGCTCTACGGCTATGCGCGCATAGTAGAAGGCTGCACCATAGTGCGTCGAGTTTCGACATACTGTCATGCCTATACCGAATTTTTCTGCTTTTTCTACGGCTAACTCCATGGATCTTTTTGCGATATAGAGGCCCATGCCGTTATGGCCATCGATCACTGCTGTTGTCGGAGTTTCCTTGATAACATCGAATGTCGTGTTTGGATTGAGAATTCCAGCCCAAATACGATCTAGATAAATTGGTTTATACCTCCCCACGCCATGAGAATCGACACCACGCTTATCAGCGGAAATCAGCACGTCAGAGCATACGGCTGCGACATCAGGGGCCACGCCGACAGCCTCAAATCCAGCCCTCATAAAAGCGTCTACTTCGTCGAATTTCCACCATGTCACTTCATTGTCCATTATTCTTTCTCCTTATGAATAGATTAGGGGCTCAAGGTCCTGTGGAACAAGATCCAGCCAACGATATACATCATAAATCTAAAGGCGCGATATTGACAATTAGTATTGGAAAAACATCGCATAGAAATAGAAATGAGAAAGCGTAAGTAGAAAATCGAGAAAGATTGTTCGTTCCAATTCCTATTATTGGTGATACAATTCTATCGCTGCATAAGATATATAAGCAAAGAATAAAAAAGGAGGTCAGTATAATGAATGCTCATCCATATATTATTACGCTAGAGTTTGAAGATCTTCCAGCTGAGCCTATTTTCGAGCCAGGAATCAGGCGAGCTCCAAAGCGTGACGCAGAGTTAACACCTGGTCAGGAGAGGATCGCGCTAAAAAACGCCTTGCGCTATATTCCTGCCCGCTGGCATGAAAAACTCGCGCCAGAATTCTTAGCCGAGCTCAGGCAGCGAGGTCGCATATATGGATATCGCTTCCGGCCTCAAGGCAAGATATGCGGTCTTCCCATAGATAGCTATTCGGGCAACTGTATCGAAGGTCGGGCTCTCCGCGTAATGATCGACAATAATCTCGACTTCGATGTTGCTCTTTACCCATACGAGCTCGTCACCTATGGAGAGACCGGACAGGTCTGTCAGAACTGGATGCAGTATCGCCTAATCTGCAAATACCTCGAAGTGCTCGACGAGAATAGCACGCTGGTAGTGGAGTCGGGCCATCCAGTGGGCATTTTTGCAAGCCATCCTTTTGCACCGCGCGTGATAATAACGAATGGGCTTATGGTGGGCATGTACGACAATCTCAAAGACTTCAATATCGCCGCAGCAATGGGTGTCGCTAATTATGGCCAAATGACCGCAGGTGGCTGGATGTACATTGGGCCACAGGGAATTGTACATGGAACTTATAACACGATTCTCAATGCGGGAAGACTCAAACTTGGCATCCCTCAGGATAAGGACCTTATTGGCAGACTCTTTGTGTCTTCAGGGCTAGGCGGTATGTCGGGAGCCCAGGGCAAGGCAGCAATGATAGCACATGCAGCCTCCATCATAGCGGAAGTGGATCACTCGCGCATCGAGACAAGACTCAAGCAGGGCTGGGTTTCCTACGAAACAGAATCATGCGAAGAAGCAGTGCGCCTTGCCTATAAAGCTCGGGAAAGGGGAGAGCCAATCGCGGTCGCGTATCACGGTAACATCGTCGATCTCTTAGAATATATCGATGGCCACGATGTGCATGTGGACCTCTTGTCCGATCAGACGAGCTGCCATGTACCCTACGATGGCGGATATTGTCCAGTCGGCATAAGCTTCGAAGAGCGTACAAGGCTTCTAGCCGAGGATAGGCATTATTTCCGAGCTTTGGTCGACGCTTCCTTACGGCGGCATTTCGATGTGATAATGCGTCTTGTCAAGAAGGGCACATATTTCTTCGATTACGGCAATTCCTTTCTAAAGGCTGTCTTCGATGCGGGAGTAAAGGAAATTTCGAGAAATGGCATCGATGAAAAAGATGGTTTCATTTTGCCAAGCTATGTCGAAGATATAATGGGACCCGAGCTCTTCGATTATGGTTATGGGCCCTTCCGATGGGTGTGCTTATCTGGCAAGAAGGAGGACCTGCACAAGACAGATCTTGCCGCAATGTCATGCATCGATCCAGATCGCCGCGGCCAGGACCGCGACAACTATATCTGGATACGCGATGCCGAGAAAAATAAGCTTGTCGTAGGCACACAAGCGCGAATTCTCTTTCAAGATGCCTTTGGCCGAATGAATATAGCGCTAAAGTTCAACGAAATGGTGCGAAATGGAGAGATAGGCCCTGTGATGATAGGCCGAGACCACCATGACACTGGCGGCGCAGACAGTCCCTTCCGCGAGACTAGCAACATCAAGGATGGTTCGAATGTGATGGCGGATATGGCAACGCAGTGCTTTGCGGGCAATGCTGCAAGGGGTATGAGCCTTGTTACGCTGCACAATGGCGGAGGTGTGGGCATCGGCAAAGCGATCAACGGTGGCTTCGGCCTTGTGCTCGATGGTTCAGAGAAAGTCGACCAGGTGATCCGCATGGCGCTTCCCTGGGATGCGATGGGCGGCGTTGCGCGGCGCTCCTGGGCACGCAATCCGCATGCCATGGAGGTGGCGGAGGAATTCAACCGCGAATATAGCGATTATGGGGCTATCACAATGCCTAATATTGTGGATGAGGAACTTTTGGATCGCTTGCTAGGAGCCTGCTAGTCAGCTGGTCTATCTCCTGCCTTATGGCTTCCATCTCATGAGAGACGGCCTTTATAGCAGCATTTTCTTCTATGCGACCATAGACGGCGAGTTGTTCATTCTCATTGCGGAAGGTTGTCTTTCTGAAAGGATTAGTCCAATCCTTTGCCCGAGTAGCATAGACGCGCTGGGCGATAGTGCCTGAAAGTTCCTTGGCCGCTTTGAGGCTTGAAATAAGCTGAGAGAGAGTGGGTTTTGGCCATTGCTCTTCTAAATCCAATGCCTCTAAATTCGATACATCTTTTCTAGCAATAGCGACATGAATGGCACTTGCTTTTTCGGGATCGAGGCTCAAGTATCCAAGAATAGCCCAGGCAAAGGCTCGAGCGTCCCCTTCATATTCTAAGGATAGTCTTTGGTACTCGCAGTGAAGCTCGTCCCAGCTCTGTATGCCCCCCGTCTCGATGCGCCCGATCAGATCTTCCAGCTTGGAATGCTGGACAAGAAAACCTCCCATGTTATCCCATTCCATTTCCGGGGGCCCTTGGAGATCAGCTTTATGCTGGCAATTCTCTGGCTCTCCTAGCGTCTTGCTTTCCAGTCCTATGCGTAGCGATATCCTCTCAAATATTTCATCTGGCTCAGCAAGATCATCTATCTTGTCTAGTTCAGCTAAAATGGCAGGCAAAAGTGTCGTAACCGAAAACCAGAGCAACATTTCTCTATAGGAGGCTCTTGCTCTGCAAGGCTTTAGAACGATTTGTCGCCTTGTGGAATTTTCAAAGCCTTTTACATGTACTTCAAAAGGAAGAGGATCATTTTGCCCAGCAAGGATGAGTGCGCCTAGCTTGCGAATGTCGGGGCTATTTAGGTTATGAATATCAAGATTCTCCAGATAAGGCCTTTGTGCGAACTTATCGCTCCTTTTTTCGGTGTTTTTATTTTCAGATTTTTGGCTTATATGCAATCCGAGCTCGCTTACAAGATCCAGGATTTTGTCGCCAAATATTGCACGATTATCCTCATTATCGGCGAGAGATATCAATGCTGCTTCTCCGGTGGCGCATTCAAGAATAGCGAGGCTTGCAAGAATCTCTGTCATAGTATCGGGCGCAAAGGGGGAATAGAGGAACTGGATGCTTTTATCGATTCTCTTGTCGCGCTCTTTGAATTTTTTCTCGTTTCTCATGAGCGCATAGGTATTAGAATGCCACCACCAAGCTGGAGCCAGCATAAGCTTTCCTTCTGTTTCATCGATATCCACTAGGCAGAAGGGGAAACGAATATCGAGCTCATACTTGTAGTCGCTCTTCGAGAGAAGGCAAAACGAAGCAAAGCGCGATGAGTGTTTCACTGAGGTGCAGAGCCCCGGCCAGAAGCCTCGTCCTGCTTCGATTTCCCCATCCGGAGCTCGAGAATTGTGATTCGATCCGATTGTAGCGCCAGCGGCAAGGTTGGATTGACCCTTTATGAGACTTGCTATCAAGAAGCTCGTATTATGATGCTGCTCATGGGATGGAAAGATCAGGTTATTGAGAATCTCACAGCAGGATACGGTGCTATTCTCACCAAGCACAGAGTGTATCAGTCGGGCTCCATATTTCAAGGCTGAGTTATCGCACATAACAAATCGCACTGCTTTGCAGCCATAAAAGACACGGCAGCCATAGCCTAGAATGCCATTTACGAGCTCTACGCCTTCACCAATCTGCGTAGGTGCTTCGCTTTTGGAATTTATGGTGAGATTTTTCAGCTTGTTCGAGCCTTTTATATAAGCGCTTTCTCCGATGCATGCGTCTTTAATGATGCGATTGTGCTTGAGAACACTGTCGCGGCCTATAATGCCATATCTGCCGAGCCTGCGATCGAACTTGGCATTGGTCATCTCAGCAAAACGCTCCATAAGGACATCTCTGTCGCGAAATTTAGCCCAGAGCCAGGCATCCGCAGGAAGCATGCCATTGAATGGATAAATCCAGCGGCCGCCGTTCTCATTCATAACATCGAGCGTTATGCGAACCGACTCCTCTTCGCTCTCCATGACAATGCCATTGCCGAATTTGGCGTGATTAGAGACCTGTAATTCAGCATTATTGATGAGAATGCAATGATCATCGATTATATAGTGCGAAAGATAAGCGCAATCCGAAATGGCACAGTTATCTCCGATGTCGCAGGCGATGATCAGTGAATTGTAGATTCCAGTTGTGGTAGAGAAGTCATGGTGCTCCAAAGTAGCAGGTTCAAGGCGCGAGATCCGAACAAGCCCAAAGAATATGTTGTTTCTCAAGAGCTCAGGATGAAATGGATCTCGCACAAGAAACAAAGACCAGTCCCTGCATGTGTTATTGTTTCTCACAAGAACTTCTAATTCGCTTGCTGATAGCGGCCTGAAAGATAAGGGCTCCTTGCCTAGGCTTCTAAGTTGTTCATCGCGTAAATAGTATTCATTTTCGCCAGGGCGAAGATATCGAGATGGAACAAATCCCTCTCCCACTCTTGTGTTTTCGAGAATCTTGATATCGTTTGCCATGCTACAAGTATGAAATATTCTTTGTTCTCGCGCAACTGGATGAATGGAGTATTAAGCGACAGATTAAAGCTTCCTCTATCCCCCTTGACCATTTTATGCCTTTTCGTCATGGTATTGCCATGGATTTTGTCGATTCCGCCAGAGTGGACACTCTCGTAACCGGATCCGAGAAAAAAGTTTTCGAGCTTTTCGAATCTATGGTAAAGTCCACAGGCCAAGAACGAAAGAAATCCGCGCTGGCTCTAGCCAATCTCTTAGGAAACCCCGGCGAATTCAGTTTCTATATTGAGTGCACAGAAGATCAGCGCTTAATTCGCGTCTTCCATCTTCTGCGCGTATTCCGAGAAAACATGACACTCTTGATAAATAAGACCTGGGCCGATGGAAGCCAGAACACCACACAAGAAGAACTGCTTGGGGATCTTGCCCGATTCATAGAAGAATATAGGGATTTTCGTATTGTATCGGCTTTTCGTACCTTCGTAGGAATTGCGCGCCAAATCCCATCTCTCCTATTTGGATCTCTTGGAAAGGCGAATGATTTTCTCGAATATGCATTTCGTGTCGATCCGAAATTTGGTCTTTTTTTCTGGTACATTGGCGAAGTCGAGCTTCAGTTGAGGAATATCGAAAACATACCCGAGCATAGAGATCTTTTCGATCTTGAGGTCCTAATTGGGGCCTTTGTGCTTTCCTGTTTCTAGTCTTCTTCTTTACAGTATAGAGTCCATAATAAAGTCTTAAGAGAAGCAAAACTTGCCCCGAAATTTCCGATGTCTATGGGTTTTTCTCCTGGCGTATAGCTGTATCTTATTGGAAGAAGACAATAACCTGAAACTAGATCCTTGAGTCTATGTTCGCTCAGCAGCACCAGCCCGCAGGATGGGTCAAAAAGTAGGATTCCTACTGATTCTGTATCGGCTTCAGCATCTGATTCAGCATCGGTTTCGGCATCTAATTTGAAATCGGATTTAACATCGATAATGAGGACAAAGTGAGAAAACTGGCCACGGACATGAAGGATCAGAGGAGCATTTATGGATTTAGCTAGCTTATGCAAAGCTTTGGGCGAAAACTTGAACACCATTGAATCGATTCCATGACAAGCAATAATGGTCTTGATATCAGCCAGCGAAATTGGCGGTGTTTTCCCATAGTTTCGGGCTAGATCTCGATCATTTTCGAATACTGGTATACATGGATATTTGTATTTTTCTCTCTCCAAATCTTCCAGACCTGCCAAAAAAGCACTAGTCCGCATAATGTTGATCAAGGCTGCCGAAACCGCATAGCCGCAGCTCGATTCGCTCGTTTGAAGTGGAAGCATGGCAGTGACTAAACCCATCGCCATAGCGGGAATCTGTGAAATTGGCCAGAAAAGCATATCATGCCTCCTCGAAGAGAAGACGCGAACAAGAAGCTCGACTGCTTCAACTCTTGAGGCAAATATTATTCTGTTAAGATATTGCCAATTAGTCTCGTTTGGGCTCGAAATGGCTGAATTCCATGCTAAAGGAAGCTCGACCCTGGCTCACCGATCTGAGACTGGTGGTAAACCCGAACATAGTAGCTAGTGGAGCTTCGGCATGTATGATCTCTGCTACAATCTTTGTCTCTGTGCCATGTATAAGCCCACCGCGCTGAGAAACAAGGCTCATGACTTCTCCGACGAATTCCTTTGGAGTTAGAATATCGACCTTCATAATGGGCTCGAGCAAAATAGGATTTGCCGACCTGCATGCGGCATCGTAAGCCATATTGGCGCAGGCCTCGAAGGCAAAGGCGGTGGAAGTGAGCTCGTTGTATTCGATATCGATGAGTGAAACACCAATGTCCACAGCCGGATATCCATACTGAATTCCCGAAGAAAAGGCCGACATTATGCCTCGTTCTATGGCTTCGAAAATTTCCTGAGGCACATCTGGAGCGCGAACAAGTTTTTTATACTGATTACCGGTTCCTCTTGGGAGCGGTTCCACTTCAATAGTGAGGCCTGCAGTATTCTCTTTTCCAGCAATAATCTTGTGAAATTTTTCGCTATGGCGATATTTGGTAGAAATCGATTCTCTGTAGGTTACCTGTGGATTGCCGATCTTAGCTTGAACTTTGAATTCTCGGATAACACGCTTGACAAGTACATCTAGATGCAATTCTCCCATGCCCCTAATAATTATCTGACCTGTCTCTTCATCCTCATGGACTGCGAAAGTTGGATCTTCTCGAGCTAGAATATCGAGGGCTTCTTTTAACTTATCTCGGTCTGAAAGCGTCCTGGGTTCAATTGCTACCGAGATAACGGGTTCTGGGAAGTGCATCTTTTCGAGAAGAATGGGATAACCCTCGGTGCCGAGAGTATCGCCAGTCTGAGCCAATTTGAGCCCTACAAACACTGCAATATCGCCTGCGCTAACCGACTCGATAGGCTCGCTCTTGTTAGCGTGCATGCGCAAAAGCCTAGTTACGCGCTCGCGCTTTTTTTTAGAGTTGTTATATACTACTGAAGAGCTGTGCAGTGTCCCAGAATACATGCGCACATAGCAGAGAGCGCCAGCTTCGCGGTCGTATTGAACCTTGAATACAAGTCCAAGAGGATATCCGCTTATCTGACAAGGGATTTCTATTTCCTGCTCTTTTTTGGTATGGTAAGCCTTGATTGAACCAACTTCATTAGGGGCAGGCAGAAAATCGACTATCGCATCGAGAAGGGATTGGACGCCCATATTTCTGCGAGAAGCTCCAGCAAATACTGGAACGAAGTGTTGAGCGATGCAAGCTTTTCGTATTTCTGCTATTAAGGTCTCTTTCGGTATAGTGACACCTTCGAGATAGAGCTTGGTTATAAGATCGGACTGGGAGGAGACAGCATCGAGAAGGTTTTCTCGCCACCGATGAGCTATTTCCTGGCGCTCGGGAGCAATTGGTAATTTTGTCATATCCGACCCATCTTCGCTCCAGTATATCTCTTGCATTTCGAGGAGATCGATGACTCCTTCAAAAGAACTCTCGGCACCAATGGGGATGTTCAAGGGCAAAGGATGTGCACCGAGCTTGATCTTCATGTCTTGCAGAGCTGCTTCGAAATTTGCGCCGACCCTGTCCATCTTATTGATATACGCGATGCGCGGAACGCGGTATCGATCTGCTTGATGCCAGACTGTTTCGGACTGTGGCTCTACGCCTCCTACGGCACAGAACACTGCTATAGCTCCATCGAGTACGCGGAGAGAGCGCTCGACTTCAGCGGTAAAGTCCACATGGCCTGGCGTATCGATGATATTTATCTGATGATCGCGCCAAAAGGTGGTCGTGGCCGCGCTCTGGATCGTAATGCCACGCTCTTGCTCCTGGTCCATCCAGTCCATCGTAGCCTCGCCATTGTCAACTTCGCCAATTTTATATGTTTTTCCAGAATAATAGAGCATACGTTCGGTTGTTGTAGTCTTGCCAGCATCGATATGCGCCATGATGCCGATATTGCGTATTTTCCCCAAATCCATGGATTGCTCCAGAGCAAATATAAGAATTGTAGTTTCTTGGAACTTCCGGAAAGCCGGAAGACAACAAGAAGAAAAGCCCGAAAAAGCAGGCTATAAAAATATATAGGAAAAGTGAATAAAATACAACATTAAGGCAGGCGCTGCTATGCCCCGCTATGCTCCGCAAAGCCCTCGCTATGCCCATGGCGCCGCTTTGCTTGTTATTTCTAAAATTTCTATAATATTCATATCATAGATAGTTCAATTATCATGCCCGCCTATCTCATCTCCTTGCACCAAAGCACCATTAAAGCTTATAAGGATACTGTGAAGAAAGTTGAATTGCTTGCGCCGGCAGGATCGCAAGAGGCGCTCGACGCAGCTATTGGTGAAGGAGCGGATGCCGTCTATCTTGGTTTGCGCTCCTTCAATGCCCGTATGCGCACGACGAATTTTGCCTTTAACCAATTCGAGGCCGCAGTATATGCATGCCATTATCGCTCGCGGCGGGTCTATGTGACCGTTAATACCGTATTCGAAGAGCGCGAATCCGATCGCATATACCAGTTGCTAGAATATCTCGCTTCTGTAGGACCAGATGGCATAATCGTTCAGGATGCCGGTGTCGTAAAGATTGCGCGTGACTATTTCCCTTCTTTGCCGCTTCATGCGTCGACTCAGATGAATATCGCTTCGGCTGCAGGGTGCAATCAGCTTTCGCGAGCGGGCTTTAAGAGAGCAGTACTCGCTCGCGAGCTTTCACTCGAAGAGATTCGGCAGATAAGGCAGTATACGAGCCTTGAGCTAGAGGTCTTTGTCCATGGTGCGCTCTGTGTTAGCGCTTCGGGACTTTGTCTATTTTCGAGCTATCTGGGAGGCAAAAGTGCGAATCGAGGTCAATGCACCCAGGCATGCAGAAGGCTCTATGAATGCGAAAAAGGGAAGGGTTACTATTTTTCGCCCGACGATCTTGAACTCATAGAATATATTCCGGATCTCATAATGGCGGGAGCAGATGCCTTTAAAATCGAAGGTAGAATGAAATCCGCGGAATATGTTGGCACAGTGGTATCGGCCTACCGCTTCATGCTAGACAATTACGAGAAAGATAGAGAAAGAGCCATACTAAAGGCCAAGGCTATACTTCGGTTGGATTTTGCTCGCCGAAAAACGAGCTTTTTCATAGCTGGCAAGTCCGAAGACTACATTCATCCCGAGCAGTCTGGAGGCACAGGCATTGCCCTTGGCAGAATTCGCGATGCAAGGACCATCGATGGCAAGCGCTGGGCCTTAATGAACAGCTACGAAGGCTTGGCTGAACGAGATTCCGTACGCATCCATCGAAAAGACGACACAGGCCGCATAACCGCCAAAATCCAAGCGATACGATATGAAGTAAATGGAATGCTTCTTCTATTGGATGGAGACTGGCGGCAAAACGATGAGCTATACCTCATTCAGACGGCTAGTATGACGCGGAGTTATAAGCAAGTGCTACCTAAGAATCTCAATAAGTTTCATAAATTTCCGAGCAACCACGCAGCCCCGCGCCCTGTGCTTTCGCGCCTCGATGGCAGAAAGCTCGAGGCCCTGTTCGAGCCAGGAAACTATGTCCTTGTGGGTAAGGTTGCTCACATGCACGCCGCGCTGACCTTTCGCCCCAAGAAGGTCATGATCCTTTTCAATAAGCTGAATGCAGAAACAATGCGCCGCGAAGAAGAAAGCCTTCCTTTTAAGCGAGATAGGCTTATTCTCTGGCTAGATCCATTTTTTGCCGAAGCCGATTCCACATGGCTTGCCACTGAAATCGATTATTGGCTCGAAAAGGGTGTTTCACTTGTAATCGTGAACAATCAAGCGCATTTTTCGATGCTGAGAGGGAAAAAGGTCATTTTAATTGCTGGTCCTTGGCTCTATACATTCAATCAATGGGCGCTTGCTTATTATATCGAGCAGGGGGTTCAGGCCTTTATTCCGCCATACGAGATTTCTCGGCAAGATCTTTACAGACTCACAGAATACCTTCCAGCTCAATTTTTTGCTCCCATAGTTTTTGCATATCCCGATCTATTTAGAATAAGAGCAGATTTGTCGAGGAAATATGGCCAAGCAAATCTTATTGATCGCGAAGACAACACTTTCAGACTTATAGGAAAAAGAGACTATTCTGTGGTTGTTCCTGAAAGGCCTTTTTCTCTTACCGATTTAGTGCCAAATCTTAAGAAGCAAGGATTTTGGCGCTTCATTGTCGATCTATCGAACGCAGAGCCATCCAAAGGCCTATATCGGGATATCGCACGAGCGGTGGATCAAGGTAGCCCACTACTCAATACTACGCGCTTCAACTGGAAAGACGGCTTCTGGAGCGAAGAAAGGATGCATAAACAGCCGTTATAAATAGATGCAATTTAGATCGCGACGATTTGCGTATTCCTTGACGACACATCTCTCAGCGTATAAAGTTACGAGATAACTTGCCTTTTTATATGTTGATATATTAAAAGCGGATGATATTTTGGGAGTTGCAAAGCATGAGTGAATCGGCTGGCAAGGCCTTTGATCTTCTATTTTATCTCGCAAAAACAGGGGAAGCGGTCTCTTTAGCCCGGCTTTCTAAAGAGACAGGTATGAATAAAGCCACGGCGCTAAGATATTTAAATGTCTTGGAATCGAAGGGTGTGGTGGAGCGCTGTAAAATGGGCTGGACTCTCGGGCTTTCGCTTTTTGAGCTAGGTAGTAAAGTACCAGTGCGTCAGTTGGTAGTAGATAAGGTACGCCCTATCATAGAAAGGCTCGCTCGAGAGACTGGCGAATCAGTGAACCTTGCTTATCTTGCCGATGAAACGGCCATCTTCCTCGATCGTGCCGAAGCAAACCGAAGCCTTCGTATGCGATCCATGCCTGGAGATAGGCTACCTCTATACTGTACTGGAGTTGGCAAGGCTATTCTTTCTCAGCTTAGCGAAGAGAGGATATATGCTATCCTGGGCCCTGGCCCTCTGGAAAAATTCACCGAATTCACTTATACCGATCCTGATGACATAATCCACGAGGCTAGACGCGCCAGAGAATTGGGCTATGGTATAGACAGCGAGGAATTCGAGGTTGGACTTACATGTTATGCCATGCCTCTGCGCATTCCCAGTTCGGACTTCGTTGGTGCTTTAAGCATCTCTGGCCCCACGGCTCGTATGAAGAATCCAGAAATCCGCGATCGCTTCATATATCTTTTAGAACAAGCAATAAAAGACGCTATTGAAGTGCTATCTCCTCATTATTATTTAGATAATATATCAAAAAAAGCCAAGAGCTAAAGCTTTATTGACATTTTTGACAGAGCGTGCCCTGGGCTTAACAGAGCTCATGGACACTCTCTGTCATGGTAGAGTCCTAGAATACCGGCGTCTCTATTTCGTTCCGCTTTGAGTCTTCGATGAACGGCGTTTCGGATTTTGGAACTCCTTCCTGTGCTGATTTGCTCATGGGTTTGAACTCCACATGCTCAGCAACGATTTTGACTCGAGAGTGTGACTTTCCTTCGGTATCTGTCCAGCGATCCTGTTTTAACCTTCCAACAACTCTTACACCGCGCCCCTTTTTAAGATTCTGAGCGCAGGCAGAACCTAGTCTTGCCCATGCTTCGATATCAAAATAGGACACTTCATTTTCATACTTTTGGTCTGCTATCTTATAATTTCGATTTGTGGCAACCGTAAAATCACAGACCTGATTTCCGGATGGCGTCGATCTGAAATTAGGATCACGGACCAAATTACCTTCTACCAGAATACTGTTAAGGTGATTCATACGACCTCCTTGTGTATTAGCCGTGTGTCGAGATTGCAGGCGCGTCATTACTGGCCTGCATGACTAATTCGCAAGGAATCCCTATCCATGATTCAATTTTTATGCCCTCTTTGCTAATATATACGCATGGAAAACTTTGATCGGTTTCTGTCTCCTTTTACATGGCGCTATGGAAGTGAAAAAATGCGCGAAATCTGGAGCGAGCGCAATAAGCGCAAACTCTGGCGTCGTATATGGATAGCTCTTGCTAGGGCAGAATCGAGTTATGGCCTTGTAACGCCTTCTCAAATTGCCGAGCTGGAAAGCCACGCTGATGATATCGATTTCGAAAAAGCTAATAGAATCGAAGATTCGATACACCACGACCTTATGGCCGAGCTTCGCGTTTTTGCTTCACAATGCCCAAGCGCAGGTGGAGTACTTCACCTAGGGGCTACCTCGATGGACATAGAGGATAATGCAGAGGTTATAAGGATTCGCGAGAGCCTATCTCTTTTAAAAGAAGAGCTCACAAAGCTCCTATTGGCGCTGGTAGAAAAAATTGAGCGCTATGCCTCACTGCCTGCCATGGCCTTTACTCACTTACAACCTGCAGAGCCAACAACAATGGGATATCGCTATGCTTGTTACGCTCAGGACCTTGCAGATGTCTACGAGCATCTTTCTTGTGCAATTTCTGATATTAGGGGAAAGGGCTTCAGGGGTGCGGTTGGAACTTCAGCATCTTATGCGGAGCTTCTCGGACTAGAAAAGCTCGATGATTTCGAACGAGCTTTATCCGAGGATATAGGCTTGCAATTTTTCGATGTAACTGCTCAGACCTATCCGCGAGTTCAGGATTACCGGATAATTGCCCTCCTAGCCGAGATCGGTGCAATCCTTCATAAAATGGCCTTTGATTTTCGAATCTTGCAGATGCCGATGCTAGGTGAACTCCATGAGCCTTTTGGAGAGCATCAGATTGGCTCCTCCGCTATGCCCTTCAAGCGCAACCCAATCGAATGCGAAAAGGTAGATTCGCTGTCTCGTCTTCTTCTATCCTATTCGAATGTTGCATGGGACAATGCAGCTTTATCCATTCTCGAGCGCACACTCGACGATTCAGCCAACAGGCGCATCGTTCTACCCGAGGCATTCCTTACGGCAGATGAGCTGGTTACGACTATGCAGCATATTATCGATGGCCAGATCATTGATGAAGAAGCCATCCGGTGCACATTGGACACTTATGCGCCTTTTTCCGCGACGGAAAGAGTTCTAATGGCTCTCTGCAAACAGGGGGCAGATCGGCAGATTGCCCATGGACGCCTTCGGGATATGGCAATGCTGGCGTGGAAAGCAGTAAAAGAAGGAAAAGCCAATCCCCTTGAGTCGCTCATAAAGTCAGATGAACTCTTTGCTTCATTTCTTTCTTCAGATACTATCGAAAAACTATTTGATGTCGATATTTATATAGGTGCAGCCGAGCAACGAGCTCTAGCCATAGCAGAGCGCATCCGAAGGCTCGCGGTGGATGAACGCTGAATTGAGCGATATATTCTTTAGATGCTGATATTTTTCTCAAGGAGTTGACATGTTAGATTTCATCAGCAAGGGTGGACCGATCCTATGGGTCATTATGGGACTATCTGTGGTGGCACTCGCGATTGTAATAGAACGTCTATTGTATCTAAGGCGTATTTCGATCGATGAA
>JAKJFY010000337.1:0-625 GCA_022704665.1 Spirochaetota bacterium
GATATTCCATATCCTGCATATAAGGAATATGAAGCTTGCTCAGATCTTTCTTCTTGGTACCTCTATGGAGAGATAAAGGCAAGGCTCTTTTCTTTAGAGCTAAACTGGATTATGAGCCATCTCTTTGCGCCTTCTTTCGCACTCAGAAGAATATCGATGAGTTCAGGGTTGCGCGGTGCTGGCCTTGAGATCGATAATACGCCTTCGCTTTTGAGTTCGGCTTTTCTCCAGGCTAATTTCGACTGTGCTTTGCTTTCAGGCCTTGCGGCCGTGACCCATATGCATCTCACTCTGGAAGCGGCATGGGCCTTCCAAGCTGACAACGCAGATGGGCAGCCATTCCACTTTTCTGTAGGGCTAGCTGCAGGACTATAATAATGGCGACAGAGCTGGATTACTCCTTAGCTATTCTAGGGATGGCATTAGATGATCATCGAGTATAATTAGGCCATCATTTCATATATCGCTCGGATATCGGAATCTTTATAGCCAGGTATATTCCATAACTTACTCAAAGAAAGAGCCTGTTTTGTGCATGCTTCGATATCGAGCTTTTCGATTCCTGCTTCATGGAGCCGGATCGGAGTATGAATATGCCGATACCAGCCCTCCAGCTCTTCGATGA
>JAKJFY010000338.1:0-255 GCA_022704665.1 Spirochaetota bacterium
GTAATGAGCGGAAGTAAGCTTTTTTATATGCTCCTCGAAATCTGTTACAAATTGCCCTACATATGAGACATACGTCGTTTCAATGCATTGGGTCAGATATTCCTTCTCTCTGCCAAGAAATCGCGGCGCATGGAGCGGCACGGGATTTTCGTTCGGATAGAGTGTCTTGATAAAATGAAGAATCTTTTCATAGAGAGGATAAATCTTCATATATTATCTTGTCCTCCTTACAAATTTACAAGAGCATCAATTTAC
>JAKJFY010000338.1:265-625 GCA_022704665.1 Spirochaetota bacterium
GTATAAATTCATTCATTTTTCTCAATCATTGAACAGACAGCATTAAGCTATTATGTCTCAAAAATAATTGATATCATTTGCTTGTTAACGATCTTAATGTCAAATTCATTTTTGCATTTTTCCCTTGATCTTTCTCCCATTATTTCTATTCTGTCTCTTTGGTTGTATATCAACTCCATCTTCTTAAAAAGATCAATGTATGAGCCAATTTTTACTAGATATCCATTGTAGCCATCTATTACTGTTTCCTTGCATCCTGGAGCATCCGTTGTAATAATTGGTCTTCCTATTGCCATTGCTTCTAATACACTTCTTGGTATACCTTCATGATAAGAGGGTAATACTAGTACAGTTGCTTTT
>JAKJFY010000339.1:0-624 GCA_022704665.1 Spirochaetota bacterium
GTCTTCCAAAGCGCCTGAATCACAGGAACTATTCGGCGAAGAAGTATTCGACATAAGCATCAGTCAAGATTCGCGCGATAAAAATAGCCATGCTCGAAGCTTCTGCGCTCCATGTGAGTTACCCTATGAGTCATCTCATAAATCCAACCGTGATTTGCCACGCGAGTCACCTCGCGATTTGCCGCACGAGTCACCCAAAAGAATCCTCGAATCCCAGATGAAATACCTAGGCACGACCCTCGACATCCACCCCCTTGTACTCTGGCCCAAGGCCTACTCTAAACCGCGAGTCAAGGGCATCGACCTACCGCACTTCGTGGGCAGCACCGTCACATTGGTAGGCTGGCCCATCACAGCAAAACCAGTCCTCACCTGCCTGGAAGAACCGATGGAGTTCGTTAGCTTCGAAGATGAAACGGCCCTCTATGAGACCGTCCTCTTTCCCGCGAGCTTTCAGCGCTATCATCATCTGCTCTATGAAGAGCGTCCCCTTCTCATAAAAGGCAGGGTAGAATGCGACCACGGCGCTGTCGTCTTGAATGTGTTCGAGATAACGAAGATTGGGTGAATTAGAAAGATGGGCGATAGATTTCTCTATTCATTCGACCCTAACAATCTCTGGGG
>JAKJFY010000340.1:0-623 GCA_022704665.1 Spirochaetota bacterium
TTATCTGGCCATGTACCAACGCCAAACGCTTCCAGATGGAGAATCTGGCCAAGACCAATCGCTCGGAGCTCCCTGGGGTCCTGATTATGATAGCATAGGCGCATATACAAGCATGAAGTTCAAAAGCGGCGCCTATCTACGCCTCTCCTACGAATTCATCCGAAAAGGGCCTATTTACCAGGGAATGGCAAGCCAGACGAGCGTAAGTGCCGACTTCGATGGTGACGGAACAATAGACTCGGCGCAGCAAAAAATCTGGGTGCCTGTCTACTATGACTACGACGAATATGCAGAAGATGGTGCCCTCGAGGCAATATTCTCAAAGCCTGACGAATATCGCCATCTTGTATCGCTCATGGGAGCAGTGCCCCTTGCAAAGTCCATTGAACTGCAGCTATCCGCGACCCTGGGGTTATATCGCAATTTTGGGCATGTCGCTGGCGCTAGCGAAGAGGCTTTTCTATTATATGCAGGGATTGTTGTATATTTACCTGCAAAATAGCTTTACTGCAGCGAACCTTTTTTACTGCTACGAACCTTGTGTACACTTTAGGCATTCTATAAGGAATTGTCTCAAGCATAGGCATAGGCTGGCACATACTCTGAGTTTTTCTTAAGGGGAG
>JAKJFY010000341.1:0-622 GCA_022704665.1 Spirochaetota bacterium
CGGTGCAATAGACTTAGTCACCACGATGAAGATTACTGGGCTCGAAGAAATGCTGCTTAGCTATCTTTGCACAAATTTGTCGTGCACACTGTTAGTTGACATGAGAGATATTGCATGATATTATTAAAACAATCGATCATCGATTATCATGGTCTATATGTTATAGTCATGCTATGTAGATAATGGAAAACAAGAATACTACAGCTCAGCAGATCTCTTATAAAATCAATTCAACAATGAGATACTCAAGTCTGCACCATAAGGAACCACAAAGCAGCAATAAGGAGGAAAGAAAGATCAGATGTTCGACTTCGAGTATATTCGACCTATAAGCGTCTCTGATGCAGTTGATTTCCTAAAGGCGCATGGTTCCGAAACCCGCATGCTTGCAGGAGGAACCGATCTTCTCATTCAGCTTCGCAATAATGAAATCAAGCCTTTATTCATATTAGATTTGAAGCATATTCCTGAGCTTCAAACTGGCATTCAGCAGAAAAATGGCATTGTATCAATAAGCGCTACAGTTACTATGTCCGACCTTATTATGAATGAGCTTATCAACCGATATTTTCCTGCTCTTATCGATGCAGCAAAAGTTATTGGTTCCGTACAGATTCGCAAT
>JAKJFY010000342.1:0-621 GCA_022704665.1 Spirochaetota bacterium
GGCCCTGAAGGAAATAATATCCATATCGGGCATTGACACAGGATGCTGCCTGCCACCATTTTCTCCGTTATCGCAAGAGCAAAAAGAAAAAGCCGATGCGCTTGGTAGGAAATATGTAGATATGAAATTGATCGGGCTTTGAGCAATAGTTGTATTTTGTCCTTATACTTGGCAAGGAGTTGTGCGCCAAATTTATTGTGTACCGAAAGTTTTATTAATTTCCAGGAAGTAGAAGTGCCATATCCTGATCGATTATTGCGCACACATTATCGCCTTCCTGATATATATCAGAACCAGGCCGGAAGGGCTCGAAAGCCAATAGTTTGCCTCTTGAGCCTAAATCTAATTGATATTCAATATGACCACCCATAAAAACAGTTGAATTCACAATGGCTTGAATGTTTTCAGTTTTAGGCTCACAAGCTATATCATCTATTCTTTCTATTTGTCTTTTTCTTACACGGATATTTTCTGGACGCACTATGAGTGATGCTTTGCTTCCCGATCTAATACGCGAGGGATCTATTATTCTTGCTGTATAATGCCAGCCATCAGGAATTGAAACCAAAGCAAAATTGCCCTCGATGCTCTCTACTATTACTTCTAATATATTAGCTTGTC
>JAKJFY010000343.1:0-621 GCA_022704665.1 Spirochaetota bacterium
AGACTAATTTAGGAAAATTATCACCGACTGTGGCATCCATTGCTCGTCACAAAAAGTTGTGCGTATTTTTCTTCGACCTTGTCCCACGGGATGAGATTAGCCTGCACAACCCATCGATTCTGCTGATTAAGTTTACCTCCGAAGACCATATCGAATTTCTCAAATTCAGGTACTTTTTCTGGTAGTCGGTACATCTTTTCCCTTTCAAGTGCACACCTTTTGAAGCATTTTCCTCATCTTTCATGTACTTTATAGTGTTTTATTAGCATATATTATCTTACATTAGTTTATCAGTTATTCAGGAATCTCTAGATATGTATTTTATTTTGATTTGGATTTAGCTCTTCAATGATTTGTCTAAGAGTGTCTTTTTCTCCCACATTTCCTGGGAAAATTATGAATGGTAAATCAGGGAATTTGCTTTCATTCCCTGTCATCCATACAGGAATACCTGGTTTAGCTTGGCCTTTCACAAGAGCTCTCTTTAATCTCAAAGCTTTTATTCCTATATCCCTCGATGTAATTCCGCCCTTAGCGAGAATATAGGACGGTCTTACCTGCATCTTTTCAACAATACTTGTCAATGCTGCTGAGATTTTCACAGAAACAGCCAATTGCTGT
>JAKJFY010000344.1:0-621 GCA_022704665.1 Spirochaetota bacterium
CTTATGAACCTAATCCTTATGAACGATGGACGTTTCAAGGTATGTTTGATCTACCTAATGAGTTGATGGTAGCTGAAGAGTTTTGGGACTTTCTTGGTGGACCGAAGACCTATGAACATCTACTACAGGTATTTGAAGAGGTAGGCATTGAGCTGCGCCCTGAAATCGATGATAAATTTGAGCGATTTAATGCAAGCAATGAATAGAAATTATCAGCAAAAAGGCTAATCAATATCGATATCTCAGATATCAAAATACCTTTTTTGAGATAGTGTTTTGGATGAATTACAAAACTTCTTATGTATGCGTCATTGTGGGTTTTTCTTGGATATGTACTCAAATAATTGAGTTATTGAAACAAAACTCACTTATTTTCAGATAAAGTAATCATTAAAGATATTGCATATAATACTAAGTATTGGTATAATAATAAATAATAGACACTGATAGCGTCTGAAATAGTTCGCGATAGGTTCGCAATCTATAGGTCAGGGGTTCGAATTAAGCTGAGCCCATTTCTCAAGACCACTTTTAGGAAAAATTAAAGTGTGGACTAAAACCGGAATGTTATCACCGACTGTGACAATCAGTATTGAAAATACATGGGATTCCATAGTTAAT
>JAKJFY010000345.1:0-620 GCA_022704665.1 Spirochaetota bacterium
GATATTGGCCTCTACATGGATCAGGTTATAAATTACCTCGAGCGACAGATTGGCTCGCTCTTTCCTCCCAACAAAGAAGGAGCCATCACCTCATCGATGATCAATAACTATGTCAAAGCCCACATCATCCCGCGTGCCCAGAGCAAAAAATACAGCCAGGAACATATCGCGCTCTTACTAGCAGCTTTCGTGCTTAAGAAAGCGCTAACTACCCAGGACATGGGCGTGCTGTTGGCAAAGGACACAGATAGCACAATTGATAATCCCTATTGCTCTTTCTATGAACATTATCGCAACACGCTACTAGAATGCGGAAAGACTGTGGCTCAAGAGATTCGCGCGACCCTAGAAGAAGAGCCTTTCGGAGGCACTTCTCTGCGCCCTCTTGCCCTCAAACTTGCTGTAGAGGCTAGCATTCGCAGTCTTGCAGCAGAGATGCTGCTCACGCTCTTTGAACCTATGGCGCACTAGAAGGCTTAGAAGGTATTTCGTGGATACTGCTACGAACCTTGTGTATATGGCTTTGGCAATCTGCTAGGAGTATTTTTCATGCATAAGCATAGAAAGGCACGTACTCAGCTTTTCTCTTAAGTGGAGTTGAGAAACTCCTAAGCCATAGC
>JAKJFY010000034.1:0-18557 GCA_022704665.1 Spirochaetota bacterium
TTTGTGCGCCTATAAAGGCCGCATTATGCATGCAAAGCTAGAATTGACGGGGCTCTTGGATGATTCTGTACTTAGCAGCATGGCAGCTCATGCCAAGATTACTCCTGTCTGGGTACCATTCTTGGAAGAAGAGCGCTGTTTGGTTGTAGCGAGAAAAACGCTGAACATCTGAGGATACCTTGGGATACATGCAGGTAGTGTAGGTGGAGTATTTAGGGTATTGGGGGACGGAGGTTTAAAAGGATTGATAAGGTCTATGGAGTTTTATGAGAAACCTGTAGGGCTTATGGGGGACCCTATGGGGACAGAGGTTCAAAAGATCAATTATTAAGAAGATTCGAGCACCATGAGAAGGACATTTAAGAAGTCAAGCAAGCTTTGACAGCCAAATAGCAGTATTACCTTTGATAATCTATCGAATAATCCCAAAATTTGGCTCTTTCTATAATCACTTTGTTTGAGCGAATGAGGACGCCTTCGTTTTCGAGAAGAAATCGCTTCATCGCAATTCCTCCTTGATATCCTGCAAGATTTCCATTTGATGCTACTATGCGATGGCAGGGAATTAGAAGAGGAAGCGGATTATGTGAGAGCGATCTTGCAACTGCTCGAAAAGAGAACTGTCTGCTGCAAGCTTTCGCAAGTTCCTTATAACTGCTTATAAAACCGAAGGGGATAGTGGCCTCCATCAAGAGTACTTTTTGTTGGAATTCCGGTAGATTAAGATGTGAAAGGGAATCCTTGATGATGTTAATAGGCAACTGCACCGGATGGCCTGAAAGCACATTTAAAATCAATTGCAGAATCAGTTCGACATGTTGAGGCAAGTGAACTTTTTTTCTCCATGGCTCTAAGAGATAGAAATCGGTCTTTGCTTGGGCTATTCGGGACACTCCCTCTTTAGGAAGATAGATACGGTGAACTCTTGGAGCATCTATGTCTTGCCAAATAAGGAGGATATCTCCAAAAGGAGATGGAATACTATGGTAGAATGTTGGCAAGTGTTGTGGCGATGGCAAAAAAGATGTGCTCAGGCTTTTCATCATATTTGGACTATTTATTCTGAGAATGACTCTTAAGATCATTGGTACATATTTTTCTAGTTCTGATTCCTAGGTTGTCAACATTTAGAGGCAAGGCTATCCAATTGTGGGTTGCCTTTTCTGCAATTCGTGTCTCAAGCATTTCATTCAAGCTCTTTGTTGTACTGGATGTTATGATAGGGATCTTGGGGATATTGGGGACGGAGGTTTCAAAGATTGCCATAATAGTAGGACCAGAGCCTGAGATACAGATCATCTTTGCACCTTGTTCGAGACATGCAGTTTTTACTATTTCAAAATCAGGAATAAGAGGTCGACGATATGGTTCGTGGATTCGATCTGAACATGCACGGCTTAGAAGATTGAGATCAGCCTTAAGAAAAGCCAGAGCTACAAGCGCTGCATGAGAAATACCGTGAACCACATCTTGTCTTGAATAGGAATCTGGAAGAGCGTTTCGTGCGATGCTTGTTTCAAGAATAAAATCAGGAATTAAAGCTATAAATTGCCAATGCTCAGGAGCTGGATTCTGGCTGATTGCTATACCCTCGTCGGTGAGCGCTGCAGCTGTAAAACCACCATAGATAGCTGGAGCTGCATTGTCGGCATGCCCCTCGATATCGGTTGCTGCTCTAAGAAGAAAACGCTGATTTGCTTCTTCGTGTAGAAAGCTTGTTAGATTCGTCAGCTCAACCTCCGTCCCTGTGTAATCTGTTGGGTTAACCTCTGTCCCCAGGCTACCAATCAGATCAACATCATCAACCTCCGTCCCTATGCCAGCTAGATCTTGTAGACTCTTGACTTTTTTTCCTGAAAGAAGGAGCGCGGCTGCAGCACCAGCTACAGCAAGCGATGCGCTTGACCCAAGACCTCTAGCCGGAGGAATGCCCGTAATGATCTCGACAGAGATTTTGGGGACGGAGGTTTGTAATAGCATACAGCTATGGCGAAAAGAGCGTAGGAAAAGATTGTCCTCGTTGGCCCATTCTACAGGGCAGCCCTTGATCTGGGTTCTTTCAGCTCGCTCGAAACGCACGATATTCGAAAGAGACAATGCTATTCCAAGGCAATCGAAACCTGGGCCAAGATTTGCACAACTAGCAGGAACTTCGATCTCTATCATGAAAACCTCATATTGTTGATTTTCTATAGACTTGCGATTCGGCAGTCTTATGAACAAAATCAGCTAAGACTGATTCTAGATTCGACTCCTCAACAATCATAGCATGATTTATTTTAGCGGTGACAAGGTCAGCAATAGGCTTGGGGACAGAGATATCTGTAGAGTTTGAAAGCTCAAAGGCTAGCGGAAGTTCATTATGAGAAATGAGCGAATTTTGAAGATTGCCTTGCAAAGCTGCAAGGCAGGATTTTGGAAACTTAAAAGGGCTCGCGGTTGCGGCGATGACGATGGGATTGATTGCCTGAGCTTTGATGATCTTACTATCTTTTTGATGATTTTGCGAATTACCGAAGACTTCATGAGCAACCTTGCAAGCAACTGCGGTATGAGGATCGACAAGCAAATTGTGGACTTCCCACATATGCCGAATGCTCTGGAGCGTCTGAAAATCATCAGCCCATCCAGCATAAAAGTCCGATATATTGATAGCAAATTGCTCCGGAATTTGGAAGAAGCCTTCATTTTCGAATCGATGCATTAGTCTCGATACGGATTCGGAGTTATTGCCAAAAGCATGATAGAGGAGCCGCTCGAGATTGCTTGAGATGAGGATATCCATTGAAGGACTTGGCGTTTTATTGAATGCTCTTCTTTTATCATAGATGCCCGTTGCGAAAAAATCATAGAGAATCCTATTAGAATTAGAAGCGCAGACTAGTCTCCGAATAGGCAGCCCCATCGCCTTGGCATATCTTGCTGCAAGAATGTCACCAAAATTGCCGCTTGGAACAACCACATCAAAGGATCCGTCACAATTAATAGCACCTGCAAAATATAGATCCCGCCATGCTTTTACATAATATACTATTTGAGGCAGAAGCCTCCCCATGTTTATGGAATTGGCAGAACTGAGCCGAATTCCAAAAAAAGGAGATCTAGGATCTTTTGCGCTCTGAAAAATATTTTTTGCTTTTCGCTGGGCATCGTCGAAAGTTCCTTTTAGTCCAATAACGCATCGATCTTCAAGAGGGACGGAGGTCATTTGCAATCTTTGGATTTCACTTGTCCCTTCTGCTGGATATATCACCGCGATGCGGATTCCTTGCTGTCCACCAAGCCCTGCAAGAGCAGCCGATCCAGTATCACCCGATGTTGCTGTAAGTACGAGAACAGGCTCATCTATACCGCATTTCTCGAGGCTTTTGCTCAATAGTCCTCCAAGAATGCTTAGTGCGAGGTCTTTAAAGGCGCATGTCATGCCATGAAAAAGCTCGAGTAAGAAAAATTGCGTCGGTTGTTTTTCGTCTCGGTATTCGTTTTTGCAGTCTAACGAACCTGCATTCGATAGCAATACTATTTCCGGCGTATCGAACTTCGATTTGTCGCAAGAGGACGAATAAGCTTCTTCGATTAGGGGACGGAGCTCTGCCTCGCTCCAATCGAACCAAGGCGATAGAACGATCCATGCGAGCTCAGCATAGTTGAGTTTTGGCTCAAAAAGCGCCTCAGGACTCAGTTTGGGGATATTTCGAGGTACAAAAAGTCCGCCATCTTGCGGCATGCCCTGCACAATCGCTTCGGCTATGCTAACATCGACTTTAGAATCCCTAGTACTCGTATATCTAATAGCCATGTATAGAGCATACAAAACTCGCAAGAATGAGAAAAGCCCGCGCAAGGCTTATTTTCTTGCAGTGGGCTTATGACAGTTCATTTTGGTGATATTAGTGCAATGCTAGATACTCAGATCTTATTAAAATCAAGCGGTACTGAAGATTCTCGTCTGCCAAGTTCCGCATCTAGCAAATATAATCCCTGAGGAGAATTGCCGAGTAGATCTATCTTTTGGATTATCTCAATAGCATTTTTCTCTTCCTCGACCTGCTCGTCTATATACCACTGAGCAAGTATCTGTGTAGCATAATCTTTCTCTGCAATAGCCAATTCCATGATTTCGCGGATGCTAGCGGTTACACTTTCCTCATGGGCAAGCACATGTTGGAAGAGAGGCTTAATTTCTTTTTCTTTGAATTCGGGTCTATCGATTTTGGTATATGAAACTTCAGCATTCTGATCGTGCAGATATTCTGCGAATTTAATAGCGTGAAACATTTCTTCATGATACTGCGCTGTGAGCCATTTCCCTACTCCTGTATAGCCTAGCTCTTTCATTTTTGCAGACATAGCGAGATAGAGATAGGCTGAGTACATTTCTCTATTGATTTGTAGATTGATTCGATCGATCATTTTTTGCGATAACATATCATTCCTCCTAATTTATTCAGATAGCATGATTAGATTTCATGCTAAGGCTATGCTCTTTAAATATAATGTTTTTTATATAAAGCGTAAAATAGGAAATAGGATTTAGCTAAGATTTGCAATTTCTGCATGTCTAAAGCAACTTATAAGATGATCGTTGATGATGCCTATGGCTTGCATATGGGCGTATACTGTGATCGATCCAACAAATGAAAAACCGGCTTTTTTCATTTCATTGCTGACCAGATCTGAAAGCTCTGTCTGTGCGGGGATTTTAGAAATATCCTGCCAATGGTTGACAATTGGGCGGCCCTCGACAAAGTGCCAGATCCAAGCATCAAAGGAACCACATTTTTTCTGAATTGTGCAGAAAGCGCGCGCATTTTTGACAGCAGCTTCCAATTTTAGTCTGTTTCGTATAAGCCCAGGATCTGAAAGCAAACTAGTCATATCTTTCTCGCAAAAGCTAGCAACTATCTCTGGCCTAAAATTCGCAAATGCTTTTCGGTAAGCTTCGCGTTTGCCGAGAATAGTTCGCCAGGACAAGCCTGCTTGCTGGGTTTCGAGTAGCAAGAATTCGAAATGAGTTTGATCATCATGAACGGGGCTACCCCATTCTTCATCGTGATATCGAACATATACTGGGTCGCTTCCACACCATGGGCAACGAGTCATAAAAGCAGAATACCACAGCTATAAATAGGAAAGAAGACGGACTATTGATAGCAAATTAGATATTGTAATATATTGTCGATTATGAGCTGCTAGTTCAGCATTTTTCATGCAGATTAAGTAGCATAGGAGGATCGCATGAGAAAAAGCAAAATTGCTATGGTTGCTTGTATGATGATCGTTGCCATATTAAGCCCTTTGCTTGCACAGAACGTTACAAATGAAGTTCATACCGAACCAGGTGAGATGCATGCTTTGGGAGGAATAGGCTTTGGATGGAGAGGCATTGGGGTAAGTGGCGGAATAGAATATATCTTGCAGAAATTCAGCATTCCGAATTTTCCTCTTTCGATGGGTGTGATGGCGATTGCCGGCATGGATTTTGGAAGAGGTTTCGATCTTTCTGCATCTACAATGGCTACACTTCATTGGGGTATGAAAGCCTATAAAGATTTTCCTGAATTTATTAGAAATCTTGACTGGTATATTGGTCTTGGCATGGGAGTCGGGATCGTTTCCACTTTTGGTTTTGGGATTTCTACCGGAGGCGGATTTTCTTACTATGTGAATGATAAATTTGCTATAGATCTGCATTCTTACTATATCAATTATTTTGTGGGGGGTGGTTCCGGTTTTAGCGAAACGATTGGAATTCGCTATGCTTTGAAATGAGTTCATTGCTTTATTATTGCTATTTTCATAATTACTTCGGATTCTCATATTGCGCACAGCTATAGTTTTGAGCTGTGCGTTTTTTGTGGACTTTTGGCTTTATGTTGATCCTCAGCTGATGACTTCATTTATCGCTTTTTGTGCATTTTCTTAGCCATCTTGATTGGCTATATTTTTGGGCGTCCATAATCAAACCTCCGTCCCTAAAGCTTAATCAAACCTCCGTCCCCAAAATAATCCCTAAGTAAAGCAAGGTGCCAGGCTCCGTCTCAACCTTCAAGGCCGCCAAAATCAAGGAAGATCAAACCTCCGTCCCCCAAAAAGCTCCAAAAAAGCTCCAACAGTCACCTACAATCGCCCAAAAATCACCAAGACAACCAGAGACCTCAAGAACCAAGGCCTATAGACTCTTAGGATATTCTTGCGATCTCGATGAAGTATGTGCTGAGTCTATTCTGGCAAGAGCATACCAGCTCGGAATTGAAGTGTGATGATCTTCGACCCTGAATAACTTGCATAGAAAGTCATGGTTGCAGGAGCAAGTCCGAAAGCACGAGATTCGAATGAAAAGGACAATCCCGCTGCCCAGTCGTCCATGCGAAAGCTCTCAGTTGATGTGCTATTCCAGCATGTGTCGAAGAATGGAGCCAGTTCAAAACCTCTCAGGAGCAAGGCTTCTGAAATATCAAAGTATAATTCATGTGGCGAAAATGGGATTTCCACATTTGTGATCAAATTGGAGGTCACTGCTTTTCTTGCTGCTGAACTTCTATATCCGTCGTATTTGGATTCCATGAACTCCTGACCATTGAGCGACACCTTCGAAAAAGCACGAAACTTGGGACTCACCCATTTGGAATCAAATCCTCCTTGGAGAGAGCCATGCAAACCCATTGCATTTTGTAATCCAACAGAGTTTTCCGCAAAACCTCCTACATTTACTGTGTACCATGGCTGGATAGGAGGGCCTGATTTTTTGTATTTTCTCGGCATCGTTGTCTGAAAAAATGCGCATGTCTGCCAATTTGCAATTGAAAAATCCATCTTGAAAAAAATATCGCCTCCAATTTGGAATCCTATTTTCTTTTCTGTGTACGTTTCCATCCAGTTCGTGCGTCCTGCTATTTCCCAATAATTAGAGTTATGTGAAAATATAGAAGTTGGGTCATAATCTCCCCATAGGCGAGCAGTAAACCATATGTTAAGGCTGTCTATCGGATTTACACGGAAGGTGGTCTCTATTGCCCAAACCTTTCCTGGGTCTGGGTTAAGAGCATTGAAATAAGATAAATCTGACTTGAACTTCAAATATGAAAAAGCAAGTGATGCACCTATGCACGCCTCTGTCCCGGTTTCTCCAGGCATCGATGTAAAGGGATCGAAAAGCCTTAGAATCGGTATGCCTCTTAAGATGAGCGAGGTAGAGGGCTGTTGGCCACTTTGGAGGTCTTTAATAGTCTTGTTAAGATTCTCATGCATTTTGCTACGCAATTCGAATAATCCAGAAGGAGGTGCATTTTCTAGTTCTTTCCTAGAAATGAGATCTAGTTGCTCAAGAGCATTCTGTGCACTTATTTCGCCTTTTTTTATAATTATGTCAGGGTCGGTAAATTGCATATAGGATAGGTTCTCCACATCATTGCGGATTACCAAGGCCTTAGATCTCTCTATTCCTGCCATGCCTGCTCGAGTTTTTCCTATATCTACGGAACGGTTGATAACTGTCACCGGGCTCGAAAAGTTCATCGCTCGGTTATAGAAGGCAGTTGAAATCACAAGGCGGTTGCTGAATTGGAGGGCAGGTTCGACAGGCGCAATAGTAGTAGCTCCTGCATCGATAAGGATAAATTGGTCGAATGCTTGAGGCTCGAAAACAGCTGGCATTGCAAATGCGCTTGCCATGACAAGATCAAATGGACCTTCTGCTATCCATATCTGCTGTCGAGACTTGAGATCCTCAGCCGTTATGATAATTGGAATCGCTGTCTCAGAGACATCCAGTCTGCCGATTATCTTCCTCAGAGTAGCCCTGAACATTTCGGTATTGATGAGGCCACCATTTGTGGGTATTACTGGTGTAAAGAAAGACTCGAGCGGGAGCGCTTGAATGAGAAATTCGATGTCTTGGGGTGAATATCCAGCAGCATATAGCATTCCAACAACAGCTCCCATGGAACTTGCTACAATGAAATCTGGATAAATGCCGGCCTTTTCCAGCGTTTTTAGTACGCCGATATGCGCATAAGCCCGCGCCGATCCTCCACAGAGTACAATTCCAAGAGGGGGGTGTGGTTGATTGTCCTTGTTTTGATCGACCTCGAGGGACTCTGTTTTTTCCTTGAGCCTTGAAATAAACGCCTCTTCTCCTAAGAACACCGGTTTTGTAATATTGCGAAGAGTATCTCCTTTCGGGAAGGCATATTCGAAATTATTAAAGGATGAAGGTTCTCGAGGGGAAGGCGGATTTTGCTGAGCTTGAAGATTCAAGATTGATAGGGATATTAAGAGAAGCGATAATAGCATAAGGAGAATCTGGCTGCGAATTCTATACGCATTAGGAATAGCCTTCATTTCCTGTTAGTATATATTGATATGAGCTGGGCACGGAAGAGTATTTTTGTGGATTTTTAAATATTGCAAGATTTTTTCGGCTGTCATTGTGACAAAGCGATTTTTGAAAGCTTCTATTGGTGTTTTGTAAATAAAAAATAATCGGAGCCTTGCCAATACCTCGACAATGGCAATGTAGATTTGCTATTCTTTTACTATGGAAAGCGATGGTTCATCTACAGGGGACTCTGACTATTTCATATGCATAGGTTTTATAGGTGTTGAAGCAAAAGCGATAGCTCTCATATTTGCAGACGAGGTATACAATGATTTCTGAAATCCTCGTCCTTTTAGCCCTCATTCTGATAAACGGATTCTTTTCTCTCTCTGAGACAGCCCTCGTATCATCTAGAAAAGCTAGGCTCAAGGCTGAAGCAGATAAAGGGAAAAGTACTTACAAGCTTGCCCTTAATACCCGGGAATCTCCAAGCCGCTATCTTTCTACAATACAAGTAGCAATAACACTTATTGGCATACTTATAGGCACAATAAGCGGTACGACTTTTTCGCAGCTTCTAGCCCAATGGCTCTCAAGATGGTCTTTTGTTGGCAGATATGCCGATTCTTTAGCTGTGGCTATTGTGGTTTTAGCGATAACCTTTCTCTCTGTAGTTGTCGGCGAACTCGTTCCTAAATCCATAGCGCTACGCAATCCTGAGTATATAGCTGCTCTTACTATAAAGCCCATGCATGCTTTGAGCGTTGTCTTTTATCCTATTGTAAGATTTCTCTCTTCGGTTACCGACAGCCTTACGAAGCTTCTTAGATTCTCGCATAAAGCCGAGCCTGCTATCACTCCAGAAGAAGTAAGGATTCTATTAGAACAAGGAGAAAAATCAGGGGTATTTGAGGCAGCTGAACGCGAGATGATGGAAGAGGTGTTGAGTCTGGATGACAGGCGAGTCACAATGTTCATGACACCTAGAACCGAAGTAGTAACGCTGAATGTAAAGGATTCTCGAGACTCTCACATCAGGGGTATTATCAAGAATTCCGAATATGGTTATTTGCCTGTAATAGATGGAGATCTGGATCACACAATAGGTATGGTGTCGGTGAAGCGAGCACTTACATGTATGGCAGAAGGTTGTTTTTTATCTTTAGAAACATGCATGGAGCCAGCAGTTATGATCCCAGAGTCATTATCGGGTTTGCAAGCGCTTGCTATTCTCCGCGATGCTAAGAAGTCATCTGGTCTGATAGTTGATGAATTTGGGGGGATCTCAGGCATTGTAACGATAGCCGATTTGCTAGAGGCTATTGCAAATCTTTCAGAAATAGAGACAGAAGAAGCTCCTCAGATTTTAAAGCGCAGTGATGGCTCCTATCTTGTTGATGGTTCGATGCCAATCGATGAATTTGCCGAGAGCCTTGGTATCAATCTCGATATCATATCAAGTGAAGATTACGATACCGTTGCAGGTTTTATTCTTCACTGTGGAGGCTCAATTCCTAGAGCTGGAGATATAATAGAATGGCCTCCTTTAAGAATTGAAATTGTGGACATGGATGGAAAACGGATCGATAAAGTATTAGTACAGAAATCTGAGTAAGTTCTTCTTTAGGCTTTTTTAATATAGATAAAATTTACGCATAGCTTCCAAAGTCCGAAGGTTGCGAAAATCAATCTTAATGCCTTTTTTTGAAAATCAAGTGCTTCTGAAGCATGAAATTGTAAAAAATAGATACAACAACATCTACAATAAGCCTTGTGAGCTTATAGTCTATCTTGCTGAGAGATGTAAGGGTAAAAGTTCCTGCGGATTTTAAGGCGATGCTACCTAAGACCATTGGGAAAAACATGACAAGCTGCTGAAGAACGGAAAATTTATATTGTGCATCCTTTGAATAAAAGCTCCATTTTCTATTCACGCTGAAATTGACAACCGCCCCTACAATACCTCCAGCAGCGATCGAGATAGTATAATGGATATGGAAGACTTCTGTAATAAAAATCATTGTACAGTAATCAATTACTCCACCAACAAAAGCGGATATTTGTGCTTTTGAGAAAGTAAGGGCTGAACGCAGCCAAGTAATGAATGCTTTTTGTTTATTCTTTGTTATTTTCCGCAATTTTCGATTCACTCTTTCTATTTTCTTCTTCATCACGCTCATTGGCAATTTTGGCTAGTTTTTTGAATTCAGAAAAATTTGAAATCCCTAGGATGATATCTGCTATTGCGGCGAGGTACATGATACTTCCTTGGAAAATAACTTCAACCACAAGAAAAAGGGAAATAAGAATTCTGGTTTCGGTCGGGCTCAATTTGCCCGCATCGATGGAATAGCTACCACTGATCTTATAGCGAAGCAAGGCGATCATTATTTCTAGACCATAAAGCACGACAAAGGCATATCCCAAAATTTTTTGGAAGCTATTTGCGTAGATAGCAAATCCAAGACCGATAAGTACGATACCCAACCAATCTACGACAAGATCGAGCATAAAGCCGTACCATTTTCTTGGCTTTTTTCTATAGTAAGCTACTCGTCCGTCGAGTGAATCTCCGAACCATGAAATGAAAAAGCCAGCAACGCCAATAAGAAGAAAGCGAGTGTCAAGTAGTTTTGCGAGAATGAAGCTCAAAAAGACAATCACATTTCCTAAAAATCCTATTGCCGTGAGCATATTAGAGCTCATCCAGTAAGGTATATATTGAACTAGAAAGGCAATGGCTTTCTGTTCCTGTTTTTTAAGTAGATTGGTTCTTATACGATCCTGTGAAATGATTGGTAATGCATGATCTATTAAGCTCTTTTTTTGCTTTGTTTTTATTTTACTATTATCTTTATTCATTTCTTGCCTCAACATCTCTCTTTACTTCAATTGAAGAATCTTTAACAATTATACACAAATGGATTTTTGTCTGGCAATGGGCTCTAAAAGTACCTATCTTTTAGATATGTGTCAATCAAAGGGCATGATATTATTTGGGTATGAGGCTATGAACAAGAAAAAACTCTTCTATATTGCTATCTATGCGATAGGGATGGCGTATCTCGAGGCGACGATCGTCGTATATCTGAGAGGCTTGTATGGCATTGCTGATCTGATGACCAGTGTGCCGGCATTCGATCCTCAAGTATCGATCATCGAACTGGGGCGAGAATTGGCTACGCTCATTATGCTGCTTGCTGTTGGTCTTGCATCTGGCAAGAGACTTCAATCGCAGATTGGGTTTGCCCTTTATGCATTTGGACTCTGGGACATTTGGTATTATATATGGCTTGTCGTTTTCATCGGATTTCCTCATTCATTGTTCGATTGGGACCTGCTCTTTCTTATTCCGCTCCCATGGTGGGGGCCTGTGATTGCACCCGTTATGATCTCAGTTCTCATGATAATTGGCGGAGCGAGGCTTGCTTTACTTGAGGAAAGAGGTTTCCTGGTAAGGCCTAAATGGCCGGACTGGGCAATGCTCGCCACTGGGGCTTGCACCATGCTATATGCATTTATGAGCAATGCAATTGCGAGCTTGCCATCTAGCGTGGAAAGCCTTAACGATCTTAGACCGAGCTCATTCTTATGGTCAATTTTTCTTGTAGGATATGGAATTGCTACATATGCAATCTGGAGAATTCTATATAAGAGTCTGGATGAACCAGCGATGCACAGGAGCGGCAGGAATTAGTTCGGGGTGAAATGTCGCTGCTATTATCGAGCCTTGGCGAATCATTACGGGCTCATCCTGATACATTGCAAGGATCTCGACCTCTTTTCCAGAAGCGAGTATGCGTGGTGCTCGTATGAATATGCCTTCTATTTTGCCTATGCTGCTTATGATGGTTTGTACTGGTGCATGAAAGCTATCTACTTGACGTCCATAAGCATTGCGCTTGACCCTAATATCTAGGACACCGAGGCTCATTTGATTATTTCCTTCGATATCCTTTGCGAGGAGAATTAAGCCAGCACAAGTTGCAAGTATTGGCATCCCATTTTCGATTCGGCGCTTGAGTTCCTCGAACATGCCGAAGCGTTCGAGCAGCATGCTCATAACCGTGCTTTCACCTCCAGGGATGATAAGTGCGGTCAAGGACTCCAGGTCGGAATAGCGTCGAACTTCTGCGATGTCGCAGCGAGGGAATCCAGCACGCTCAAGGGCTTTGCCATGAGCTTCGTAGTCTCCCTGAAGCGCGAGAAGTCCTATGCGATGGCTACTCACCAACCCCTCTCTGAGATCTTTTGATTCTCAGCAAGTTCATCAAGGCCGATGCCGACCATCGGTTCGCCGAGGTCCTCTGAGATCTCTGCAAGGATTTTTGGATCTTTATAATGGACAACTGCTGATACAATGGCTTTTGCTCTGCGTTCAGGATTGCTTGATTTAAAGATACCCGAGCCGACAAAGACGGACTCTGCACCGAGCTGCATCATCAATGCTGCATCCGCGGGAGTAGCAACGCCACCAGCTGAAAAATTGGGAACAGGAAGCTTGCCTGTCTTTGCTACTTCCCATACGAGCTCGAATGGTGCGCCTAGCTCCTTTGCTTCAGTCATGAGTTCTTCCTCCGGAAGGCCAACTAGACGAGCTATTCCATCCCGAACTGTGCGCATATGTCGTACGGCTTCAATGATATCGCCTGTACCTGCTTCTCCTTTTGTGCGAATCATGGCTGCACCTTCGCCAATTCGTCGTAGGGCTTCTCCTAGGTCACGGCAGCCACATACAAATGGCACCTTGAAAGGATGCTTATATACATGAAAGCGATCATCGGCGGGAGTGAGAACTTCGGATTCATCGATAAAATCGACACCAAGAGCCTCGAGTATCTGGGCTTCTACAAAATGACCTATGCGACATTTTGCCATGACCGGAATTGAGACAGCATCTTGAATTTCTTTTATAATCTTTGGATCGGACATGCGAGCAACGCCTCCTTGGACTCTGATGTCGGCTGGTACGCGCTCGAGAGCCATAACCGCACAAGCTCCCGCCTTTTCGGCAATTTTTGCTTGGGCAGCATTGGTTACATCCATGATAACGCCGCCTCTGAGCATTTCGGCAAGTCCTACTTTTATATGCCACTGTTCGCTCTGGCGGTCAGACCATAATCTCTGTTCCATAATATTATCTCCTCACTGTTGGCGGTGTGGAAGGAATCTGATTGGTTGCAAGACTAAAGATTAGCGAAAAAAAGCTTGTTACGCAAGGGTTGGAGATGCAGCAGCCCAAGGCATTGTGTTTTCGAGAATCGGGTGCTACGACCTATCTCGTAAGGACAACTTGGGTTAATCCTGATTATGAGAGACTTTGGAGTAATTCTTGCAACCATCTAAGCGGGCTTAGTCTTCAATATCGAAAATCTTGCCTGGATTCATAATGAGATTTGGGTCCCAAGCGCGTTTGATTGCCTTTATCAGGTTAAGTTCGGCAGGGCTCATGAATTGTTTCATGAAATCCTTGCGCTTTAGCCCGATGCCATGCTCGCCGGATATTTTGCCGCCAAGTGCAGTGATCGCTTCATAGAGTGCAAGGAGGGCTTGTTGCTCCATGCGTTGCCATTGTTCCATTGGCATTTGTGGGTCCTTGACGAGAGTGGCATGGAGATTGCCATCTCCTGCATGACCATAACATGGTATTTCAATGCCAAACCGTGAGGAAATGCGCTCGAGCTCAGGCATAACGGCGGATATAGCCGCAGGCGGCACTACTATGTCCTCGAGGCTCTGAACTGGGCAATAGACTTTTAATGCTTCGGCGATATTCCTGCGAATAGCCCAGAGGCGCTCTTGGGTTGTGCGGTTGTCGGCGACATATACTTCGATTGCGCCTTGTTCCATGCATAAGTCTCCAACTGCCTCAGCTTCGCTTTCGACTATGGATTGATCTCGTCCATCCATTTCTATCAGCAGCATCGCACCGCATTGAGCATAGGGCAGATTTTCGTTTAGATAGGCGCAAGATGTCTCCACGCTCTGGCGATCCATGAATTCGATGGATGTCGGAATGAGACCCTTTGAGAGAATCACGGGGACGGAGGATATGGCTTCCTGAGGGCTTCGATAGAGTACAAGCAGGTCGGATTTTGCGGCCGGAAGGCCAATCAACCTTATTATGGCAGCAGTCACAATGCCAAGGGTACCTTCGGAGCCAACAATAAGGTGCACTAAATCATAACCCGTGACATCTTTTGCAAGCTTGCCTCCGAGCCAGACTACTTCGCCCGTAGGTGTAACGAATTCTAGGCCAAGGATATATCGTGATGTTACGCCATATTTGATGGCTTTTCCTCCTCCTGCATTTTCAGCTATGTTTCCACCGAGCATACAAGTCTCCAGGCTCATGGGATAGCCAGCGTAGAAAAGCCCTTTTTCTTTGACTAGGTTATTGATTTCGTTTGTCACGATACCGGTTTCGACGGTCATTGTAAGGTTATCGTAATCGATTTCGCGCACCTGGTTCATCTTTTCGAGTGATAAAACTATTCCGCCGAATATGGGAATGGCGCCTCCAGAAAGGCCGCTGCCTGCACCGCGCGGCGTTATGGGGACGGAGGTTCGATTGGCAAGTTTGACGATTTCGGCTACAGCGGAAGTCGACCTTGGGGTAACCACCACTTCTGGCATATGGCCATATTCTTCCTTGGAAGTTTCGTCATGCGAAAAGATTTCGAGCTGAGCTGGGTCGAGGAGGACATTTCGCTCACCAGCAATATTGATGAGTTCGCGGATTATGTCTTTGCTGACAGGATTATATTTCATGCTGAGCCTCTGTGCTCAAAGTTTCTGAGCGCAAAATTGCTGGCTCTTGCGATTTTTTATCTTTGTTCTGATATGGAGAAGGAGAGAAAGAGGTATATGGAGAACCAGACCCAGGGCTAGATCCAGGGTCAGGCCCAGATCCGGATCTTGACCCAGACGAAGAGCTATAGATTGACTTCAAGCGCGCCGTCAGCCGCGGCAATATCTCGAAGAGATCCCCTATTATAGCTAGGTCTGCGACTGCATGGATTGGCGCATCTGGGTCTATGTTGATCGAAATTATTTTCTTAGCGGTTCGTATGCCCGCCAAATGCTGAACCGCTCCCGAAATACCTGCGCATATATAGATCTCGGGTGAGATGGTCTTGCCGCTAAGGCCTACCTGATGGGGATAGGATATCCATCCACGATCTACAGATTCCCGGCTTGCGCCAACCGCTCCGCCGAGAGCCAAAGCCAGATCGCGAATGAACTTAAAATTATCGGCTTTCTTTAGGCCTCTTCCACCTGCTACAACGATGCTTGCACCTTCCAGGTTTTCGAAATCCTTAACATTGCTCTCTAGGGCTAGAACCTGGACGGGCAAAGCCAAAGAATCCGAAATCCTTAAGTCCGAAGATGAGTCATCGATTACATGGATTACACTGCCCTTGCGGCCAAAGTCTGGTGGAAGCGGCTTTATGGAGTGAGGTCGTACTGTGGCCATCTGCGGTCTATGGTGGGCGGTTTTTATGGTGGCCATGATATTTCCTCCAATAGCGGGACGTGTCTGGAGAAGAAGTCCGCTGCTCTCTTCGATGGAAAGCTCGGTACAGTCCGCAGTGAGCCCAGTACCAAGTTTTGCCGCAAGATAAGGCATTAGGGTTCTTCCAGTTGTAGTGGCAGCTCCTAGAATGACTTCAGGTTTTCTAGCGCAAGCGAGTTTAAAAAGCGCTTTAGACCATAGCTCACATACGAAATCTTTCAGGCTCGGGCTTTCGACTAGAATGACACTATCAGCGCCATGGGCAATCAGCATCGCAGCTTCATCTGTAGATGAGGATCCGATTACAATCGCCATCAGGATTGCTCCGCGGCTGTCCGCGAGGGATCGGGCTCTAGCTAGCAGTTCGAAAGCCACTAGATCGAGCCTACCTGTATGGCGCTCTGCAATAATCCAGAATTCAGGCTTGCCATCGGCTATGGGCCCCGATACAATCTGTTCAGAAAGAGAAATCACTGACTCCTGCAATGTAGACTGGATTTTAGCCAAGCAGACTCCAGTCTCTGGCTTTTCAACATTCGCTGCCGGATTTATTCCAGAACATCCTCCGTCCCCCATTATTGGACCAATCGTAGAAAGGATGCAGTCTATTGCTTTGTCTATTCCCGATTCATCGAGAGCAATAATTCGCTCTCCACTGCGCGCTACCTTCGGGTAAAAAATCTTTACTACACGGGTAGGAGATCCTGCTAAACCCACCGAAGCTGGATCGAGATTTATCTCCTTTGCTCCCCAATGCAGAATTTCTGCACTTCTGGAGAATTTTTTCCCTCGCAGAGTCGGTAAGCGCGGTGAGGCAATCTCTTTGACTACGGTTAATAGGCATGGGGCTTTGGCTCTTACATTTTGGTAGCCTTCTTCGGTAAGGCGACGAACGAGAAATGAAAGCGAGCTAGTACAATTCCGGTCTGACTCAGCAATTATTGAATTTTCTGTTTTGGATTCTATTTCCAACGAACTCACATAAGTTAGCGCGGGTATTCCCAACCAAGAGGCTACCGCTGGTCCTACCTGCCCAGTATCGCCATCGGTTGCGCGCTCTCCTGCAAGGATTAGATCGGCCTTGCCGATATTTCTTATTGCCTCAGCCAGAACCCTAGAGGTAGCCCAAGTGTCCGATCCGGCAAAAGCCTTGTCCGTAAGCAGAATCGCTTTATCACAACCCATTGCAAGCGATTCTCGCAGTGCGCGTTCGGCATCTGGCGGGCCCATGGAAATTACCGTTACATAGGCTCCGAAACGCTGCTTCAATATGAGAGCTTCTTCGATCGCATACAGATCGAGAGGATTGATAATGCTTTCTAGCCCCGATCGCACCATAGTTCCTGTTTCGGGGTCCATTTTGACTTTATCAGTTTCTGGTACTTGTTTGATAAGAACGATTATGTGCATTAAAAAACTCCAGAATGCAAGTATGACATAGGAGTAGATAGATCCGCAAGCTTATAGGGGGTGTTAGAGGGATTGGGCATGGATTCTCGACCAAGAGGATAAGATGGCCGTCGCAGTTGATTTGGCGGCCATCTTGCTATTCTGTTATAGAACTTTTGTATCCTGAGCTGTTGATGAAGTGTCTGTCTGCCCTGCTTCCGAGGATGACAAGGCTTGCGCATCTTGTGTTTCTTTTGCTAATTTTTCTGCTTTACTTGTCTTTTTTTTCTCTGCCGACAGCGCTCGCATGCGCTTCCATACCGAAGGAAAGAGTAGGAGCATGCCAATCAGGATCCCTGCGGCGAAGGTCAATACCAGCACAATCGACATCGAAGCCTGGGCAGACCATCCGAAAAACGAAACGGTAATAGGAGCGCTATTCTGTACTGCAAAGATGACGGCTAGAATAGCGACCCCAATCAGAAGAACAATGTAAAAGACTTTCATTTTGCCTCCTCATATGGAGTTTCTTAAGAAGGCCTTTGCTCTTTATTATCAATGGTATCAGATTTCCAATGCTCAGGAGCGCGCCACAAGCTAGATAGTAAGAGTTGCCGAACGAAAATGAGCTCTTTTGGCAGGCGTTCATAAAGCTTTACAAACAGCTCCTCGTGGGAGAGGATTTCGTTCGCCCAGAGCTCGCGATCCACCGACATAAGTTCAATAAAGCGGTCCTTTGAAAAATCGAGGCCTTCCCAGTCCAAATCCTCATAGCGCGGCATCCATCCAATGGGACTTTCGATAGCATTGGCTTTATGGTTGGCGCGATCGACAATCCACTTAAGGACGCGTATATTTTCCCCAAAACCTGGCCATATAAAATTGCCATCAGCATCCTTGCGGAACCAATTTACGCCGAATATTAGGGGTGGATTAGGGTTAGAAAGGCCGACATGCAGCCAATAATCGAAGTATGAGGCCATATTGTAACCGCAAAATGGAAGCATTGCAAAAGGATCTCGCCGTACAAGCCCAATTGCATTTGTAGAGGCTGCTGTGGTTTCTGAACCAAGAGTAGCTGCTAGATATACTCCATAAACCCAATTGAATGACTGATAGACTAAAGGATAGACCGTGCTTCTGCGTCCACCGAATATGAATGCCTTTATTGGTACACCTTCGTGACTATCCCAAGCCGGATCGATAGAAGGGCATTGCTGAATCGGAGCTGTAAATCTGGCGTTCGGATGGGCAGCTGGTTTTCCAGAAGCAGGATCCCATGGCTTTCCCTGCCAATCTATTAAGCCTGCAGGTGGATTCTTGGTCATGCCT
>JAKJFY010000346.1:0-620 GCA_022704665.1 Spirochaetota bacterium
AGATATTCCAACATTTATCGAGCAAGGAGTCAATGTTACATTTACTACTATGAATTTTATTCTTGGGCCTAAAGGAATGAATAAAGATCTTGTTAACAAATTTTATGATTATTATAAAAATGCAGCAGAAGATAAATCAGTTGATAGCCTTCTTGCACAAAGCGGAATGCAGCTAAGATTTTATGCCCAAGACGAAGGAATCCAGCAACTAAAAAAACATACAGCTCAGCTTACTGAAGCTATTAGAAGCTTAGGCTTAGGCAATAAATAGTATCTCCAGCAAAGTCAATACCAAAGGGGATATTCCCCTTTGGTTAATTTTTAAAATGATCAATTGGGGTAACTTATATGAAAATTGCTATAAAAAGAGATCAATTTGTCGGAATTTTCTTAATAGTTGTCGGCGTTATTTATGGATATATGACTTCTAAAATAGACTTTGCTATGACTGCTGAGTATCCAGGACCCAAGGCTTTCCCTTATATTGGAGTATTAGGTTTAATAGTCTGCGGACTCGGAATCTTTATTCAAAGCACAACAAGTAAAAAATCCCAACCTGTTTTCATGATGAAGGAAGGCTGGCTTGATATCTTCAAATCATTTACAGCACTTATACTTTA
>JAKJFY010000347.1:0-618 GCA_022704665.1 Spirochaetota bacterium
GAACAGGATCATTGTCTGCTCAATAGAAAGCTTGATGTCGCCAATAGGATTTTTTGCTGCTTCTGGGTATGTTCTATTTATCTTTCCGAGCACAGTAGCGAGGTAGAATACTGCTGTGCCAAAAAATAAAATCACAACCGCTGTCATTGGCGTTGTCAACAGATTCTGCTTCCAAAGGAGCAGCGCGATGACCATAGACAAAATATAGACCGCGCTGCATGCAAAGATCAGATGTCGAAAAATCCCCCCATATTTCGCCCAACTTTTGAGCTTATCTTTGATAAACAACATTTGTAAAAATAGCAGCAAGCCGCCTGGACCAAGGCAGAGAAACAAAAGCACGCGGGAAAAGCTAATCGAAATCGGAATAAGACTGGTCACCATGCCAATTATCGCAATCAATAACCCCACAACTAACAGGAGTCTTGATCTGGGCGTGTCGCCAAATGGAGTTCTCCCAAGGGTTATCGTCTGCAGGGCGAATATGATTAAGAGCAATCCATATAAACCATTCTCGTAGTAGGGGAGAGTTCCGCTATAGACTGGGAAGAGCATGGCCCCGGTGATCAGTATGATTACCGCAGCGATAATCAGCATAACTATTTCGAATGGAAGCTT
>JAKJFY010000348.1:0-618 GCA_022704665.1 Spirochaetota bacterium
GGCGGTGTACTATAGATGAGAAGATCGAATCCCCGATACGCAGACTTTTTTATCGCGTTGATAAACCGTGTTTCAAGAAATACTGTGTTGATTGCTTTTGTCAATCTGTTTGTTTTAGTGATTCTTCCTGTAGGAATCTGAATAACTTCTATTTCCCCCTGAAAGATCTTGATATTTTTAACAACCCTTAAAAAATCCGCAGATCATGCCAAATGATTACTTAATAACCAAGGTATTCCCTCATTTATTTTTCTGACATCAAATTTACTATAAGCTATTTCTCTACTTCGCAAGCCCATCCTATTTCTTTCATCGGGATTCTCTATCAAATAAAAAATAGCAGCTGCTAGAGCATCTGGATTTCTTGCTGGTACAAGCAAACCATTCGATCCCTTTTTTATCTTATTATTCTTATATTCGATAATTTCACTCCCAGGTGATGTTGGATCAAATTCTATTGTATCTCTGCAGCCTGGAACATCAGTTGTTATAATTGGTCTCCCAACAGACATCGCTTCAAGAATTGTCCTTGGTAAGCCCTCGCTGTAAGAAGGAAGGACATACGCTGAACAATCTCTAATCCATGGTCTCACATCTTTTTTGTAGCCCAGGTACCTG
>JAKJFY010000349.1:0-254 GCA_022704665.1 Spirochaetota bacterium
GCTCTTTTAAATCTTTGCATTCGCTGTAGGGTTCCCATGATAGGCTGTGAATGTCTGCCATTCCGTCAACAAGGCTAATTGAGAGCTTCGCACCAGACTCGAACATCCCCCTTGTGTCAAGGTCGGTTTAAATTTTCCGGTTTTAGTCTGAATTGACCCCATTTAAGTAGACACTAATGTAGATCCCGCCTCTCCACATTTCTGGATTCTATACTGGACCGGGCTTAACCAGCCCAGATGCTTCTGAATCCTTC
>JAKJFY010000349.1:297-616 GCA_022704665.1 Spirochaetota bacterium
TTGTGCAAGGGAATGAAAACTTCGCTTCTTCGCACTCCTATCAACATAACCAAGCTCACACTTCAGATGGCCCCAAAAGCACTCCATGGGCGCATTGTCCCAGCAGTTACCCGCTCTTGAATAGCTGCTGATGACCTTATTGTCGGTAAGCAGGCGCTGATATGCTTCTGAGCGATAGGTCGGTCCACGGTCACAGTGCAGTAATACTCCGTCACAGTTTCCCGCTCTCACGAGTGCAAGAATTGGTGCCAAGGCGGTCGCAGTCGTGTTCTGCGTACTCATCTCATACGAGATAATCTCATGATTGAAGAGGTCCATG
>JAKJFY010000350.1:0-615 GCA_022704665.1 Spirochaetota bacterium
AGTCAGCGCCATGGCCAGTATCGACATGATGCTATCTTATACCTTATATGATTTATTGTGGTCTACTGGAGCATACCGTGCTTCTTGGCTTATGGAGGAATAGAGTCATTGCTGTTCTTTCGAGACTCCTTTCGCCCTAAGGCTATCTGGCTCATCTATTTCAAAGTATTAGTTCGTCACATCGTAATAGAGTAGAAGCGTATCTCTATAATATTTAGACTTCAGTTCTTCATGAAAATGCAGTAGGAATGCCAGACAACATTTAGAAGTGTGGTTAAGTATGATATTCTATTTGTATGCTAAGTGTCAGCCTGAAGAATGATGCGCCGCAATTCGTGCGCGAATGCGCAGTCAATGTGGCTGCGGTATTGGGTTTTCGTTCAGTTTCAATGGAGTTTCCGATCTTGCAACTGGATGCGCAGGTTTCCGTCAGGGAGGATGACCTGGTTTTCCTTGTCTGTGGGACGACTAAAGCCTCATCCGCTTGGTCCATCAAGCGGAACGGACCGCTCGTCGAACTGGAAATGCGCAATGGTGAAGCAGCTCGTGAGATGCTCTATGCCCTTCTTGAGCATTTCTCCGAAATCGAGGGCTCTGAATCCTTCGAGCTCGATT
>JAKJFY010000351.1:0-615 GCA_022704665.1 Spirochaetota bacterium
ACCATCTCCGGAGCAAAGGCCTTGACTCCGAGCTCGAAGCGCACTTGGTCGTTGCCTTTGCCGGTACATCCATGGGCAATAGCATCTGCGCCTTCGGCGAGCGCCACTTCAGTGAGACCTTTGGCAAGGAGTGGCCGCGCTGCGCTCGTACCAAGCAAGTATTTTTTTTCGTAAGGAGTACCTGCCCTGACGAGTGCCCAGAGGTACTCCTTCACAAACTCTTCTTTCTGATCGAGCTTGATAAACTTCGAGGCTCCCGAAGCAAGGGCTCGAGCACCGATCCCATCGAAATCAGCCTCTTGCCCAACATCACCACAGACTGCTATCACCTCGCAGTCATAAGTCCATTTCTCCATTGAATGAATATGTAAATCACAACAGAGCATAAAGCCCTTGAGCTCTATTTTCTGAGGGTGTCTAATCCATATATTGTCTATCTTTGAGCCGAATCAAAAATGCACAGTGTGCATAAGTTCATTTTCTTGGAAATATTATAAAACGAAATAGAATTTTATGCAATATACTATGCATGAATATGTCATCTATTCCGAAGGATACTAAATATACAGAATTCTTGAATAATTGAACATTGACAGAATATAAATTGGGAGCGAA
>JAKJFY010000352.1:0-614 GCA_022704665.1 Spirochaetota bacterium
ACGCCAGGAAGCGAATCTAATGTAAAAGAAATCTTCGATAAGTGCATCGAGCTGCAAAAAACTCGCCAAGATGTAGTCATCTTCAATCAATTCGATCAGCTGCCTAACCATCTATGGCACTATGCGATCACCGGCCCAGCCATGGAAGAAGTGTTCGCTACGATCGACAGCGCTGCCGCCCAAGCTGGCGAAAAGGGCGCCCATGCTAACGGAGAAAGCGCCCATGTTTGTGGTGTGGTGCTATCCTCCGGCTCAGCTGGAACGCTCGGCTCAGGCTCCTATATCAAGGAGAAATTCCCTGGCGCAAAGCTCGCGGTCGCAGAAGCACTGCAGTGTCCCACAATTCTAGAGAATGGTTTTGGGGCTCATCGTATAGAAGGAATTGGCGACAAGCATATCCCATGGATACACAACCTTCGGGATACCGACGCTGCGGTCGGAGTCGATGATGAACTTCCAATGCGCCTCATTCGGCTTTTCAACGAACCGGCAGGCCGAGAGCTTCTATTGGAAACAGGCACCGATCCTTCTATAGTGGAAAAACTGGATTGGCTTGGCATATCCGGAGCGGGAAATCTCATCGCTGCCATAAAATTCGCAAAGTACTATGAACT
>JAKJFY010000353.1:0-261 GCA_022704665.1 Spirochaetota bacterium
CGAGACTCCAGAAATCCGGCCAAGGTCAAGCTCAATAGGAACTCTTACCACACCAAGAACACGATCCCATTGAACGCCTGCCCGTAGACCGGCGCTAAGGTTGTTTGCAACAGGAAGCGAAACCTCCGTCCACCCAGAGATTCCGCGCACAAAGGCCAAAAGATCGCCCTGTAGAAGCATATCCAGTTGAGCAAAGCTGATTCCGCTCCCCCAGTCTAAGGCAAAGCCAGAAAAACCAGAAGCGGGAAGCGCGCGCCCCGC
>JAKJFY010000353.1:289-614 GCA_022704665.1 Spirochaetota bacterium
TGGATAAAAATGTCATCTCCCAGATAAATTCCCACATGGTCGGCTTTCGAAAGAGAAAATGCCAATATACTCGAATCGCTCAAGTTCGGAGGGACAGAGGTTTTCGGAGGGACAGAGGTTTGGGGCAAAATTGAAGATTGCGAGCTCGGGATAGAAGCCGCGGTCAGACTCAAAGACATCGAGTTCAAACACCGGCCTGGAGAGACGGGAGGGACAGAGGTTTTCAGAGGGACAGAGGTTGAGATTGAGACAGAGACATTAGTGCTTGGATTTTTGGATGACGAGTGTGTCTTTGCCTCGAGGCTAAAGAAGACAAGGTCACCCG
>JAKJFY010000354.1:0-613 GCA_022704665.1 Spirochaetota bacterium
CCAAAATACATCATCCCGTCCTTTTCTCCCCCCAAACCAAAAAATCCCGTTCATCCTTATCTTATCCTGTCATCTCGTCCTTTTCTTTCCCCAAACAAAAATCCCGTTCATCCTGTCTTCATCCTGTCATCCTGTCGACACATTATCCTGTCCATCCCGTCAAAAATTCCAATCCTATCGAAATATATATTCCACTACTACTGGAATAATATGAGCGCGCGATATATACTCTATTCTATGAAGCTTTCTGAAATTCGCGCAATCGCCACAAAGCAAAAGGAGCAGGTAGCGCACTATGACATAGGTTTACCGCGAGAAATACTGCCCTCTTTGCCGAACATCCAGACCCATGCGCTGATTGTGTCGGGCATTCGCCGCTGCGGAAAGAGCACCCTCCTACTGCAGTTTGTTCAAAGCCTTGCTAAGCCCTGGTTTTATCTCAATTTTGAGGATATTCGCCTGTTCCCCTTCGCGAGGGAAGACTTCGCGCTCTTGGACCGCGTCATCGAGGAATCGGGATGTAGGCTCTTATTCTTTGATGAGATTCAAGCAGCTGAGAATTGGGAACTCTATATTCGGCAAAAGCTCGATCAGCATTTCCAGGTTCTGATTA
>JAKJFY010000355.1:0-243 GCA_022704665.1 Spirochaetota bacterium
AACCTGCGCGGCACTTCGTGTAAAGCCTGCGTTAGTCAATGTCCTCAGTTCGTCGTTCTGCTTGAACATCGCGTCCGCTTCATCAATCAAAAGTGTCGGTGCAAGTAGCTCCACGGTTCTAAATAACGCGGCAACCGATATGCTTGAAACAGAAAGCGGTTTTGGAACAAGTCTCGAAATCACGTCTAGCGCGGTACTTTTGCCACACGCCTTTACTGCGCTGGTCAATACAAGGTTAGGACA
>JAKJFY010000355.1:275-613 GCA_022704665.1 Spirochaetota bacterium
TGTTATCGCATCGATACTTACTTGATCAGCCACAACAAATCGCCGCACTTGTTTTGCTACATCATCAAGCAATTTTTCGCCGTCTTGCGGCTCTGGTGCAGGCTGCGGTTCTGGTAAGCTAAGCGCTCGCCCCTGCAGTTTTGCGCCATTTTCCTGTTTCGCTGCTTGCCTTCGAAGCTTATCCAGTGCAGTAGGCCGAACGCCTGCTGCCTCTGCGATCTCGGCACGATTTTGCTCGTATTCAAGTTCGTTCAATGCAGGAATCAGCGATAATGCCGTTTTTGTCGTGCCTGCTTCTAAGTGCGCGTAAATGTCCTGCAATGTCTGCGATCGCCGAT
>JAKJFY010000035.1:0-18121 GCA_022704665.1 Spirochaetota bacterium
TCCTCCTATGCCTATCTGTACAATTTCTGTAAAGATCTTGCCTGCAGAGCTGAGGATTTTGCCTTCTCGAATCTTTTTTGCGAAATCGTAGAATCGATGCTTTTCCTCTCGATAGAAAACCTCCATATCTTGGCTATTCCAGATCACGGGCTTTCCAAGATGCCCTCGAGCTAAGTGATGGAGCACCATCCTTTTTTCGCTTGTGTTCATAATTGCACCCTCGGTCAGCATGCGATACTTTTCTATGAGCTGTTGTTCTCTGGCTAGAGCTTCGAGCTCGTCGATTATCGCATCGTCTATGGGTGCAAAAGCATAGCAGTAGCGAAAACCTGCGGCATGAGGAATCCACCAGTCCGATATTCGCTCTTGTTTAAGAGATTCGCGCAATTCGATAGCAGGGATCTTTTTTAGTGCTTCAAAGGCCTGGCAGGTATCAAGGTTTTTAAAAAGAACCATAAAATGACCTCTCGATTCAAAGCCTTTCTTGTTGAGGTGTTTCTTTCTCATACATGATATTGCTAAAAGTGATACACTTCAAGCTCACCCAAGACTGTTGCGGGCAAGTTTGCTGAGAGTTTTACCTTTTTGGCTAAGCAGAATCCTGTTTTTCCATGTTCCCTTTTTTGGTGCATATAGGATATCTAGCATAAATAGAGAATTAATCAATTCTTCTCTTTCTATCTTGAGCCATCCATAGAGACAGCCGGCATATTTCCCTTTTCCTTTGCCATAAGCACCGAGTATGTCGATTAGTTCTTTGGAGGTAAAGACACCTTGATGCGAGGCGCAGAAAGAAATCGTCTCGATGAACCCTTCTGCCCTTGATAGAAATTCCCATTCTGGAGAGATATCTGATGCATCTGAATCTAATTGCATTTTCGAAGTATGCGATCCTTCGATACAATTATCGCATTTCCCGCACTCTGGTGTTTGTTGTTCTCCTAAAAGATGAAGTAGGAATTCTCTTCGGCATGATTTCAGGGCGGGATAGGGCAAAAAACAAGCTTTTCGGATCGACTGCATGTCTCGTTCCCTATCATCCTTCTGATTTGCCCTGCAATATAGCGAATATCGCGCTGCAAGGTCATCGATGAGAATGGCTAAGGCATTCTTTCCATCGCGGCCTCCGCGACCGGCTTCTTGAATATATGCTTCGGCACTTTCTGGCAGAGAGCTGTGGATAACAGTCCTGATGTTTTTCTTGTCCATGCCCATTCCATAAGCATTTGTAGAAACCAAGATTGCATCGTCTGAGTCTTGAAACCATTGCTCAATATTGCAGCGCTCGGGTCGATCGAGCCCAGCATGATAAAAGCGCACTTGATTGAATCCAGAAGCTTTGAGTAGCTCAGCTTTGAGCCTTGTTCCTGGACGTGAACGATCGAATATGATAGCTGGTTTTTTGCAGTACAACAGGGTTTGACGGAGAGTTCTGATCATAGAAAGTGTATGCACAACAGCATAAAGAATGTTAGAACGGTCTGCCTCTGCATCTACTAATTGATAATTCTTATCCATAAAGAGCTTTTTCTCGATCGATTGCACGATATGAGGACCAGCTGTGGCAGTAAATGCACTCAAAATCCTAGGCGAAATTGCTTCAACGGCCTCGCCAAGCGCAAGGTAGGAAGGCCTAAAACTCTCTCCCCACTCGCTTATACAGTGCGCTTCATCGACTACAAAGTGAGCAATTCCGAATCGGTTCAAGAATCGGCGCAGTTTTGGTGCGCTCAATATCTCAGGATTGACAACGACCATCGTAGCTTTTCCTGAAGTGATCAGCTCTTCCTGTTCATGCCACTCTTCCTTGCTGAGACCTCCACGGAAAAGTGCGCAGGGAATATTTGCCTCATCTAGTCTGCGCTTTTGGTCGTTCATAAGAGCAAGAAGAGGATAGACAACTATAGTCAGTCCACTTAAAAGCAAAGAAGGGAGCTGAAAACAGACTGATTTGCCAAATCCAGTCGGGAAAAGGATGAGCTGACGATAAGTCTCTTGCCTTTCTGGAAACTCAGTCTTTTCATCCTGGTTCATTGTTGCATCATCGACAATAAGATCTAGATTGGGATCTTTGTCTAACTCTGCAGAGCCTCTAGCTTCATCTAATATGTTTGCAATCACAAACCGCTGGAGAGGAGTCAGATGTGGGATATGAAATCTATCACGCCCAAGAACTCCAATAGGGTCTTCAGGTTCGGAAGCGAAATCCTGTTTGAGCATTTTTGGCTTTCAACTAATAGACGCTCTATTCATTGTCTTTGCTTCAATAAATCGGATAAGCCTATCTTTGGGCAGAGATCTACAACGGGACAGTACCCTTTTTGCACTATACAGGCTGGCTTGCGCGCAGTACAAGTAAATTTTCCATGCCTATTCACTGCATGCGAAAATTTAGTATGCTTTTCTGGTGGAAGATTTGCTCGGATTATCGATTCGATAAGAGTTGCTTCTTTTTTTGTTGATACTCCGAGCCTAAAAAGCACTCTAAGCACATGTGTATCCACAATAATACCTGGCTTTTCATAACAAGCTGATATAAGCAGATTCGCGGACTTTCTTCCTACACCAGGCAATTCGATCAATTCTTCAAGACTCGATGGAATTTGCCCATTGAATCGCTTCTGGAGTACTCTGGCTGTCTCGATTATATGCTTGGCCTTTACACGATAGAATCCCAGAGGGTGAATGATATTCTCAATCTCATGTATATTTGCATCTGCAAGGCTTTCAGCATTCGGAAAGCGACGAAAGAGCTCTTTCGTCACAATATTGACCTGATCATCCGTAGTCTGAGCGCTCAAAATCACAGCAATAAGTAACTCAAAGCAATTGTGATAATACAAAAGAGGGCGAGCATCAGGCCATATTGGAACCAGACGAATGTATAACTCTTCTAGCAACTGAGGTAGGGTTATCGATTCATTTATTTCTCTTAGGGTTATTCCTAGTTCATTGTTCATTATTATCTCCTGTCTCAAACTTGACCTTTCTCTATTCACCATATAGTATATGGCGGCTCTAGTTTATCGCAATGAGAGGGAGGATTCATGAATCCATCTATTCTGAAAGGAAGATCGCTCCTCACATGGATCGATTATACACCAGAAGAAATAAGGTATTTTTTAAGTTTATCGAAAAAAGTTAAAGAAGAAGCAAAAAAAGGCATGCATAAGCAGCGCTTTAAGGGTAAGACCATGGCTCTCCTTTTTGAGAAACGTTCTACCCGTACTCGCTGTGCATTTGAGACAGCTTTTGGAGAAGAAGGTGGCCATCCAGTCTTTCTCTCTAATCAAGACATCCAGCTTGGAGCCAAGGAATCTATCGAAGATACGGCTCGTGTTCTTGGTCGCATGTTCAATGCAATCGAGTTTCGTGGCTTTAAACAAGAATATGTCGAGATTCTTGCTAAATACTCAAGCGTGCCGGTCTATAATGGCCTGACAGATTCATTTCATCCGACTCAGGCTCTTGCGGATGTGCTCACCATCGAGGAAAATTTCGGCAACTGCGCGGAGAAGCGACTCTGTTTTGTTGGTGATGGACGCAACAATGTCGCTCGATCTCTCATGGTGATCAGTGCAAAACTAGGCATGCATTTCACCATTGTATCGCCACGTGAGCTCTGGCCCGATAACGAGCTGGTTAATCTCTGCGAGAGCTTTGCTAAGGCATCGGGTTCTACCATAACAATCACAGATGAAATAGAGAACGGCGTCAAAGAAGCTGATGCCATCTATACTGATGTTTGGGTTTCGATGGGGGAAGAGGCTCTCAAAGCTGAACGAGTCAAATTGCTCGCTCCATATCAGGTCAACGCCGAGCTTATGGCAAAGACCGGAAAAAATGCCTGCATTTTTTTGCATTGTCTGCCAGCAGTGAAAGGGGAGGAAGTGACATTCGATGTCATCGAAGGGCCTCAGTCAAAGGTATTCGATGAGGCTGAAAATAGAAAACACAGTATAAAAGCCATAATCCTTGCTACACTGTAGCATCTAGGAATAGGAATCTATAATACCTACCATGAAACAAGTTCCACGAGCAGTGATAGACTTCATAAATCATCACGATTGTTTTTATATTCTAGGTCATCGCGAACCTGATGGCGATTGTATCGGTTCCCAACTTGCACTTGCTTCTATGCTTCAGAGTATGGGAAAGCGTGTCCATGTTCTTTCTTCTGGACCATTTAATAGGATAGAGATACTTCCATTTGAGGCGCGCTTCAAAAGCGAGGTCCCAGGCGAGAGAGATTTTGAGAGAACAGCAGCCATTGTGCTCGATTGCTCTTCGATGGAGAGAATAGGAAATATTGCGGAGAGGATGCCCAATATTCCCGCTTCATTCATTGATCATCATTCGACATCTAGTGCTCCAGGCCCATATGATTGGTTGGATGAATCGGCTTCGGCAGTGTCAGCAATGATTTTGCTTCTTATGGAGTCAATGGGTCATAGCCCCACCAAAGAGGAAGCAGAGTTGTTATTTTTCGGTCTATGCACAGATACAGGCTTTTTCCGACATTTGGATGAACATGGAAGTGAAAGCTTTAAGATAGCAGCTCGGCTTGTCGAAGCCGGCGTTTCGCCTAAGCGTGTATATATGGCCATCAATGGAGGAAGAACCCTAGCTTCTCGCCGCATGCTAGGCGAACTTCTCCTTCGTATTCAGCCATATTACGAAGGCAGACTCCTCGTTTCTTGGGTTACCATAGAAGATCAGCAAAAATATGGCATGTCCAGTAGAGACTCTGATTTGCTATACCAGCTAATGATGGACATAGTCGATTGCGAAGTCTGTTTTGTAGTGAAACAGGAGACCGACGATATGTGTACAGTTGGTCTTCGGTCCAAGAATTTCATCAATGTTGCAAGAATCGCTGGACAATATGGAGGTGGCGGGCATCGGCTTGCCGCTGGCCTTTCTATAAATGGCAAAGTCGATGAAGTCGTCCATACGCTAGTTGGGGCCTTTGCAGATGTCTTCAGCAACGAAGAGACCGGAAAATAGCGATCCAATAGCCAGAAGGCTAGATCGATAACTTCTTTCTGCCACAATAGGCATGATTATGAGCTTATTGTACACTGTCCTTGACTAGAGAAAGTCGATTCTTTTCATTAAAAAGGGCATTAATAATTCTCTTAAAAGCGCACTTTGTATGAAAAGGCAAGCCCTTTGTATTAGAAAGCAATATTCCCAATTATCTTTTTTTATCTCATTGGTCAATGGTATTATCAAGTTTTTACCTTCTATAAATGAGGACCGCGCCTTAATAATTAAAAATTGTCTTTTCATGTAATATTTCAGCCCAATTCATTTTTTATTAAGCTTAGAAATATCAAATAATTCTTGATTTAAACATAAATTAAATATTGCTTCTGAATTTATGCTGAATTTTCTGATTTGGCACATCGTTTGCAGACTAGAATCGGAGGCTCAAGAATGGACTCTCAAACCTACCTCGATCTTGTTCGCAAGATGTATGAACATCCGAAGCGCTATGGCTTTTTCACAAAGGATGAAATATCAGACGCGCTCAATCATTATCGCAACCGCATCGAATTGATAATCGATCGGGCCGAAAATGAAAGTAGGACAAAAGATGCATATCTGTTGAGCAGTATGCGATATGTTGCAAAAAGCGTACATCGTCAGAATTTTAATCTCAGTCTCTGTGAGACTGCTTATATATATTCCAATTTCACAGAAGATCTCGCAATTGAATCTCCAGTAGAACCATGGACAGATTATGAAACGGCGCAAGATATAGCAACTGAAAAAGGAGTTTTAAATCTTGCTCCTCAAGTAATCTTAAATAGATTGACTCCTGCTCGTAAAAGACTGCTCTTTCTAATACTTAAATGCGCTTGGGAGATCGATGAAGAGCTTTTGAATAGATGTAGCCTTGCTCTGGGCATCCCCAAGCAATACTTGTTCAATTTAATCGAATTGACAAAGAGAAGGACCGAAGGATGCTGGAATAAGGCGGAGCAGATGAATATCAAATTGCATACACTATGGATTCGGCTTCGTGTACTGGAATTCAGGCTCGAGACTTGTCTTCTCAATGAGGAGAAAGAGTATATTCTATGCTCTCTTAAACGATGTCGAGCGCGCTATGCTCGGCTTTTAGAAAAGCGTGGTCGCCGCAGATCGGTTGTTTCGAATGAATCCATTTCAGAAATACTTGGGGTACCAAAGGGTAGCATAGACTCAGGTCTTTTTTACCTCAGAAAACACATCGATTCTGGTAAGCGTCTTGAAGATTATAGAAAACTAGGCTAAACAATTGCCTATGAGACTTGTCGTTGCAACAAACAACATGCATAAAATCGATGAATTTAGGCCCCTGTTTCCATGCCATGAGCTACTACTCCCTTCAGATCTGGGAATCAATGAATTCTGCCCCGAAGAAAATGGTAAGACATTTTTTGAAAATGCTTATATAAAGGCTAAGACCCTTTATCAGCTATTAGGAATACCATCTATAGCAGATGATTCAGGGCTCTGCGTTGAAGCCCTAGGCGGAAAGCCCGGCATAGAATCCGCTCGTTATGGCTCTAATGGTGGAAGGCTGCTTACTGCTTCAGAGAAAAATAGCCTTTTGCTCTCTGAGCTTGTGGAAGTTTCCAATAGGAGCTGTGCTTTTGTATGTTGTCTTGTTCTCTATTATGATAAGCAGCGTTTTATTTGTGTCCAGGAGACACTCGAAGGCGAAATTGCTAGAAGTCCAAGTGGGAAAGGTGGTTTTGGTTATGATCCCATTGTCTACCTTCCCAAGTATGGAAAGACAGTTGCAGAGCTATCTGCAAATGAAAAGAATATAATTTCTCATCGAGGCAAGGCAGCACAAAAAATGGCCTCGATTTTGACAACCCTCAGCCTTGAATATGAAGACTGAGAAAGCTTGTTTCTAGCCTGAAAAAAGGCCGCCTTCTTTCGATGGCGGCCTTAATACTTCTGGGATGCTAGCAATTAATCGTTATCGTTAGCCTTTATTCCATATTTCTTATTAAAGCGCTCGATACGCCCCGCAGTATCGACAAGTTTCTGTTTGCCAGTGAAAAATGGATGACAGGCAGAACAGATTTCTATTTGGATATTCTTAGCTGTTGAGCGGGTCTCAATGACATTTCCGCACGCGCAAGTTATTGTTGTGAGCTCATATTTTGGGTGTATTCCCTTTTTCATTTATTCCTCCATAGGGTCTTGTTAGTATTTCTGTTAGAAAACCAGCAAGGCACGGCTACTCAATATATAAAATCAACGAGCTCTAGTCAATATGCCTATTCCATGCTCGAGTAAGGAGTATTCATCGATTTGAGAAAGGCATCATTGTTCTTTGTCTTCATCATACGGTCGATGAGCAGTTCGATTATTTCGACATCATCCATCGGATTTATTACTTTACGCAGAACCCAGATCTTCTGAAGCTCGTCTTCGGAAATAAGAAGTTCTTCTTTTCTTGTTCCAGATTTCTTAATGTTGATAGCAGGGTAGAGACGGCGATCAGACAAGCGTCTATCGAGATTGATCTCCATGTTGCCTGTGCCTTTGAACTCCTCAAAGATAACTTCGTCCATGCGAGAACCTGTATCGATAAGGGCCGTAGCGATGATAGTCAGCGAACCACCTTGTTCTATGTTGCGCGCTGCTCCGAAAAATCGCTTAGGCTTGTGCAGAGCATTAGAATCGACACCTCCAGACAATATCTTGCCAGAAGTAGGTACTGTTTGGTTATAGGCTCGCGCAAGCCTTGTGATCGAATCCAGCAGAATTACAACATCTCGTTTGTGCTCCACGAGGCGCTTAGCTTTCTCTAGCACCATCTCAGCTACCTGGACATGGCGGGTCGCTTGTTCATCGAATGTAGAAGAGATGACTTCGGCCTTTACAGTTCGCTCCATATCCGTGACCTCTTCAGGTCGCTCGTCGATGAGTAGAACAATGAGGTATACTTCGGGATGATTGGCCGTTATGGCGTTGGCTATTTTTTGTAAGAGGATGGTCTTTCCAGTACGAGGTGGGGATACAATGAGCCCGCGCTGGCCCTTTCCTATTGGACAGAAAAGATTGATGATTCTAGTAGAGATTTCTTCAGTGCTGGTTTCTAGATCCAATTTTTGCGTGGGGTAGAGAGGGGTAAGGTTCTCGAAGGGAATTCTATTCTGAGCTATCGATGGATCATCGAAATTGATCTGTTCGATACGAAGCATGGCAAAAAAGCGCTCACCTTCTTTAGGGCTTCTGATCTGGCCATAAACAGTATCTCCAGTCTTAAGGTTAAAGAGCCTGATTTGTGAAGGGGAAATGTAAATGTCATCTGTACCTGGCAGATAAGAGTTTTGAGGAGAACGCAAAAAGCCGTAGCCATCAGGAAGGATTTCAAGCGAGCCATAGGCATATATTATGCCGCCGTGTTCGGTGTGGCCTTTGAGAATATTGAAAATGAGTTCTTGTTTTTTTAGCGTGATGAGCAAATCATGATTTATGCCATATTTAGCCCCTAGCTCTCTCAATTCTATTATGCCCATCTTTGAAAGATCATTGATCAATAGGCGAGCTCTGGATTCGATTCTCTGTTCCGCACGGCTTTCCAACTCTGACTTGGGTAATTCAATCAATTTCTGGTGCTGACGGTCATCGAGCGGCATCGCTGCAACAACAAATCCATTGGGCTGTTCTTCGAGTGCTTCAGGAGTTGCTGTCGATTCAGGCAGCGGACTTTCTTCTAAGAGGTCTACATTTTGCGTAGGCTTCTTTTTTAAACGAATTTTAGTAACCGGCTTTCGGGCCTTCTGTTGCTGATTCTTCAAAGGTGCGGCAACATGTACATCGTTCAAGGACCGCTGTATGTCTTGTACGAGATCTTCGGTCTGTCCCTCGAAAAGTGATCCATTCTGTAAAATGGGTTGCTCTTCGTGCTGACTTTGATTCATTGCTATTTCCTCTTTTGGCACCGCTGAATTATTTTCCTCGTTATCAGAAGATTTTGCTGGGGATAAAGTTGTCTTCTTTCTATTATGAATTGCCATTGAGAATCTCCATGATATTATACAATCAAAACGGTGCCAGGCATCTTAATGGCTCCCCATTTGCTTTATATGGATTCTTGAACGGCGCATTGAGTCAAATCGAAAGGTAAGTTTTTTGGACCAAGTGCGGCCTTTTGCGCCGCGAATATGCAATAGATGTTATCAATATAGTGCGACAAAGGAGCGATGTCAATGTCCTCTATCTTCTGTTTGGCTTTTATCATCTAAAGAAAACCCAGCCATTTTGATTTTGCCTTCAAATTGTGCACCTTCTATAATATGGAGGCATGCTACTTTAATATCGCTCGTAACGCTAGCACCAGGAAGAATTATTATTTCTTCTGAAACGCTCATAGAGCCATTGAATTGTCCAGCAATAATAACTTTTTGAGCCCTTAACAAATCAGCTTCTATCTTGGCATTTCGAGAAATCTTAATGAATGTCCCTTCTATTGAACCATGGAAAACGCAGTGCAAGTCAAGGGGCTGGCTCGAACGCAGTATCCCATTCAGTGCAAGAGCTGGCCCGATATGCGTTGCGTATGGTTCCGAAGGTTCCAAATTCAACTTTTTCATAATCGACATGGAAAGCCATTATTAACAATATCCTTATTTGGCAAAAACACGCGATGGTCAAACCCTTTTTCTAAATGATTTGGGAATGCGGTCGATATCCATTTCCCATGCAGCCTTTTTGAGCTCTCTGCCAGGCCTAAAGGTGGCTACACCGTGATCTGTGACAGAAACGATTTCGCCTGTTTTTGGATTTCTAGCTTTTGATCTGCCTTTTCTGAGTTTTACCTCGAAAGTACCAAAGCCTCTCAGCTCGACTATCTTGCCATCAAGAATTGCGCCTTTTATTTCGGCAAATAGACCGTCGATAAGCTCGTGGATTTCCTTCCGCGTGGTTCGGCTTGTCGGCGATAGCGAATCGTACAGTGCATCTATCAACTCGGCTTTTGTCAATTTTTCGGCCATATCGTTCTCTGCTCCTTCCTGAAGGTACTAGACTCTCAATCTGATCTATTGATCTATCTTATTTACAAGTCGCTGCATCCGGGATTTTTTCCTGGCAGCAGTATTTTTCTTTACTATTCCCTTTCTGGCTGCTGAATCAATCCGCTTGGTCATCTCTAATAGAGCTTCTTTTGCTGCTGCTGCATCTTTTTTTTCGGATGCCGTGACCACCTTCTTAGCTGCGGATTTTATAGAAGTTTTTGTACTTTTATTAGCAAGCCTGCGCTTTTCATTTTGCCTTTGGCGCTTTTCTGCAGACAAGTTACTTGTACTCAATGGAATTCCTCCAGATAGCTATGCTTAATGAAAATCTTGGTTCGATCGAATTTCTGTACTTAAGCTAGCAGATACCGAGCGACAATGTCAATACATTTTTGAAGTAATTGCATTCCTAGGCAAAATAAGGTAAAGATTTAAGATGATGTTAGTCAATGCTATCGTGGTTTTTATCATAGTCTCTATGCTGTTTCTTCTGGAATTCATCCTTGCGCTGAGGTGTCTATTTTCAGCCAGAAATGTGCGCTTTAATCTTTGTGCTAAATATGAGCAAATTGGTGCAAAGATCATCCTTGGGCTGTTCAGAATGTTTCATGGATTCAAAATTAGTGTGCGGAATCCAGAGAAGCTCGAAATTCCTCTTCGATGTCTTGTAATATCGAATCACCAGAGCCTACTGGACATCATTGTACTCATATCATTTTTGGGAATAAAACGGAAACCTCGCTTTGTTGCTAAGAGAGAGCTTCAATATGGCATTCCCTTTGTGAGCTTTACACTGAGAAAAGGAGGGCATTGCCTCATAAAGAGAGAAGGGGCTCCTCTTGACGCAATGCGAGAAGTGTCGAAAATGGCAAAGATATGCGCACAGATGGGAGCCTGCCCAGTGATTTTCCCTGAGGGCACGAGATCTAGAAATGGACATGTAGGAGAATTTCATACTGCAGGTGTTAGAAAATTGCTCGAGTCTGGTGGAAAGCTCCCAGTTGCAGCGATAGCTTTAGAGGGCGGCTGGCGAGTGGCAAATGCTATGGATTTTCTTAAGAGGTTTGGCAAAGTGCCTTATATTGTCGAAATAGTCAAGGTATACGAACCCCCGCGTAGCAAATATGATATCGAAAACATGCTCATCGATGCGCGCCATTTGATCGAAGAACGAATCGAAGAGCTTCGGACGCAATGAAATATTCTCCAATAGGATTCTGCTAAGCAATGCATATAAATAAAAAGCCCTAGCAATATACTAGGGCCTTTTATTCTCTTCGTGGATCACTTAAAGATCATTTGAAGTCGCTTGGGCGTCTCTCAACTCTCTTGCATTTTTCGCATTCAGCTATAGTCTTGACCTTGCTGTTTTCAAAGATGGTCTTCATCTTTATTTCACCACCGCAAGAACAATAGAAGCGTTGAGTTGAAGAGCCTGTGCGTGCATTTTTAGAAACCTGTGCCATAATGACTCCTTTTCCCAAAAAACCGGAGTAACAATACAGAAATAAGCATAAAAAGTCAATTCATTATTAAAAATGCCGTCGGATAAGGAGGGATATCCGACGGCTAATACAATGGAGGCTGCATGAAGAAGCTACGTTCACTTGCTCTTCATTTATTATAATACGAAATCGTTCTAAAAGTTACAATTTTGCAAAAAAATTTTCTACTTTTTTTGAAATAGATCCAAAAATTCTACAAGCATGCTCGAAAGAAGTATTTCGATTTCTTTTAACCTCGTTCTTAAAGCTCTCTGCAGCCTCATCTATGGCAACATAGCGGCCTAATTTGCGTTTAAGCTCATCCCAATGAGCAACTAGGAAAAGGTATAAATCAGATACAGTTCTGCCAGGAAATAGCGATAGGATATTTTCTGCTTCTATTGCTTGAGAGATTGGCTGGTAGACATTGTCGTGCCAAGAATAGAGAGCCACATGAAAAGGAATCTCTTCAGATATATGCTGGTTCAAGAAATATTTGTGTACGAGGATATGTTCTTTTATCGTATCAAATCTGCCAGGTTCGCTAAAATTGAGATCATCAGCCCCAACAACATTTGGATAATTAGTCTCCTTATAGAAGCGTCTCTTTTCATATTCGATTACAGCCTTCTTTATATCTTCTATTGTCATTTCTGGATCGAGTTGTATTTCGGACTGAAGCGATATGACCTCAGCATCTATGAATTCCTGTTTCTTGGCCCTAGCAACCGATACCCTATGATTGCCATCGCGGACAAAGTAGACTCCACCCATTTCATATAAGACCACAGGAGGAAGGCTTATGTCCTTATATTGCAATTCATCTATTCCTGTCCATCGAGCTTTTAGATGTTCTTTCTTTGGGAAAAAGAAACGATTGAAGTCTCTATAGCGGCCTTCACTTCCAACGATTCTATCGATAGGGACCGTAGTAATCCCTCTATATGTTTCAGCCTCAGGCTTAAGCAACTCCTTAGCCTGATCGAAGGGCATCAGATCGGACATGGAAGGTTTTAGCATACTGAAGATTCCTGCGGTAATAGCCTTACTTCTTGCTTTATAGAAATCGGATTCAGCGAGAGCGCGTAAATCATCCGCCATTTTTATCCTCCCTTGGCAAAGTTATGACTCTATGTCCGTATACATTGACGATTGTGGTATCATAGTAATTCATTTCGCGAAGCGCTTGCATGTCGTATATGTGCACATGCCCATGGACGAAATAATAAGGGTTAGCCAATCGAATAAGCCATCGATATGCGGAGAATCCCCTATGAGCGGGATCTCCACCATCATGAATACCGCGAGGAGGAGAATGTGCAAGAATGATGTCTACAGATCTTCCCCATAGCAAGCGTCTCAATAATAGCCTTGGGAGCATCAGTATTATGCGAAATGTCATCCATGCATCGGTGTACTGATTATGACCTTTATTGTAACTAATTGAGCCTGGCAGACCAAGAACGGATATACCATTTTCTTTCGCTATTTTAAAGCTAATTTGACCAAAATTTGCTTTTTGATTGCTTGAACCATAAATGTTACCTTTCTCAATATCTTGATTGGATTTATCATGGTTTCCAGCTACGGAGATGAGTGGCTTATTCAGCATGCTTGCGATATATTCGAGATACCCATCTGGTAGATCTCCAGCCGATAATATCAAATCGACATCTGAGAAGCGTTCGCAGATCTGCGCACTATAAACAAGTAGATCCACTTCGTCTGCGACACATAATATTCGGACGGGCTTTTTCATCCGATAGTTCTCCCAAACATCGAATATAATTGTTCTCTTGGGAAAGCAAGATATATTGGACGTCCGTGAGGACAGCGAGGCTCTGGCAATTCTAGAGATTCTTGAATGAGCTTTAGAGCTGAGATTTCATCAAGCCTGTCTCCATCTTTTATCGCAGCCTTGCAAGCCAAGCTTGCAATAAGAGCATCGATAGGTGAAGCCTCACTAGATGGATGGGAAAGCCATTCAACAAGCGCTTCGAGAGCTGCAGAAGCTGCAATGGCTGGAACAGCATCAACAACCCATGTATTCTTGTCTCTTGTTATTCTGTAACCTACAAATTCCAAATTATCTTTTGCTTCTTCCAAGTAATGCTCATTTTCATCGGGCTCTAGCAGATAAGGAACAAGGAGCAACTGGCTCTCTCCTCTATTGGATTTGATTTTATTATATAGGATTCGTTCATGGGCAGCATGCTGATCTAATATAAAGAGCGCATCAGACAGCTCGAAGACGAGAAATGGTCCTGGTCCTTTTCCTATATATCGAAGAGCAGATAGATTGTCGTCTCTTATCCTATGCCAGAAATCATCAGGAAGCTGTGTGAAGTTTCGATGCATAGAGCTTAAGTTAGATGAACCATTCCCCAACACTCTTTGCGCTGTCTTGCCATATCCCGCTGAAGCCAAAACATGCGATTTATCTGCTAAGCCAGGTTCACTTGTTTTATCTTTAGTTGAAAAGACAATATCCTCGAATTCAGGATAATTTGCTGCCTTAAAAGCTTGAGTCAAGCCTCCGTATCTATTCACCAATTCGTGAGACAAGAGTTCATGGAGCACGGCCCGCACTTCTGCTGGGTTTTTTAGCCGAACCTCTTTTTTGGCCGGATGTATGTTGAAATCAGCAAGCGAAGGATCTATTTTGATAAGAAGAAAGGCAATAGCATGTGCTCCTCCAGGAAGATATTTGCCAAACTCATATTCCATCAAGCTAAGCAGGTTCCATTCCGGGACTCTTCTTTTATTTATGAATACCTGGAGGAATTTACGATCTCTCCTATAATTTGACAAATCAGCGTAGACGCAATGCATTTGAAGCTCAGAGGTTTCAGCCATAACTTCTAACAACGGAAAACGGGAAAGCTCAGTATAGCAGCGAATAATGCGATCTTTGAGAGAAGATGGCATTATGACATCTGTATCGCCTGACACTGCCCAGCGAAAGCAAATGTCCGGATGAGACAATGCACGTTCAATAAAGGTAGAGCGGCAAAGGAAGGCTTCGCTCTGGGGCCTTTTTAGAAACTGACGTCTTGCTGGATAAGATTCGAAGAGCCCTCTCATGGTTAATCGTGTACCTTCTTTGCAAGCAAAAGGCTCGATTATGGGCTCCTTTAGAGGAGAGCTATAAAGGCGCCAGCCTTCATTAGATCCCCTTAGCTTACTTACTATTTCCAATCGCGCTACTGCAGCTATGGAAGCGAGTGCCTCACCTCTGAATCCAAGAGTCTTTGCTTTCAAGATATCGTCTGGTTCATAGATTTTGGAAGTTGCATGCTCAGCGATGCTTAGCAGGAGATCTTCTTTCGACATCCCCCAGCCATCGTCAGCTACAGTTATCTCTTCTATACCTCCTTGAGCAATCGAGACAGAAATAGTATGGGCATCCGCATCGATTGCATTGTCGATAATCTCTCGTAGCGCTGAAGAAGGTCGATCTATTACTTCTCCTGCGGCTATACGGCGAGAGGTCTCAGGAGGCAAGATTCGTATATTTCCCATCGTTCGTATGATAATGGTTTTCAGCAAAAAAACAAAGGCAGCGCCTTTGCTGAGGCACTGCCTTTGCACTCGAGATATCAGCTATAAGAAAAGCTACAGTTCAAATCCCACAGAGAGGCTAGAAACCACATCAAAAGCACCCTTCCCGCTATTCTTTGTTGGATTCCAGATATAAGCATAATCCATAGATACAACTGCAGAGCCTGCTTTATAGCTTACGGTCATCCCGATATAAGAATCTTCCAGATCGATGAGGTCTTTTATGACATTATTGCTCTTTTTCCCCAGGAAGAACTTTTCATATCTAGCAGCGATGCTTACATTAGGGATAAGGCCGCGGCCTAGACTTAGGCTGCCCTTTACATGTGGATAATCGGCAGGGTTATTCGTTGCAGTCGAGGGGAGTTCCCTAAATGGAGAGTCCAGGGTTACTCCAAAGCTTAGGCTGGATTTGAAGAGATCAAAGCCAAGAGAGGCGAGCCATCCAGGAATAAAATTATTCTTTGCTAGATTAGTCTCGATAAATACAAAGCGATCGGCTCTATAGATATCATAATTTGCATCGAAATAGGATGGAATGAAACCCTCCTGGAAATATCTAAACTGAGCACGATAGGAGAGAAGGCTAAAAGCGCGCCCCCTTATGCCCGCAATAGCTCCTATCGACTTATTCATTTCATATGCTCCTTCCCCAAAGGGGATGAGCGAAAATGCAGGGCTTTGTACAAGAGGTAAGGTTATGTCGGATCCAACTACATAGATCGGTTTCGTCGCCAGAGTCTGATAAGGAGAACCAGTGTATAATAATGGATCTCTGTCGAACACGCCAGTTACTCCTAGCTGTAGTTTTCCAAAAAGGCTTTCGCCCATAAAGGCTAGTGGTCTCGCATAGACCCGTCCTCCAACGACATCGAATTTGGAGATATTTCCAGTAAGTAGTTCCAATCCTATATAAGGAAAGCTAAAGAGGCTTCCATCGACCCCTAATTGCATGCCAAATACGCGTCGTTGAGGCAAAAAGCGCATGTTGGAATAGTTTTCGACTATGAGACCATTACCAAGGCTAAAATCAGAGATCGATCCCATTTTTATATAAAATGGATCTTCCCATTGTTGACCGTAGCGGATATAGAGAATTTTAGGCAGATAGACATCGAAAATATTCTGGTCTTTCTGAGGAATCCAGTCGGGCTCATAGATTTCGAGATTTGCATTGCTTCCAGTACCTAGCTTGAATCTTAGCAATAGGTCGAGTCCAATGCCAAATTTTCCAATGCTAAACTCAGGCTGCAGGCCTACTTTAGACCAGCTTTCGAACTTTGATGGGTCGCTTGGATCTGGCAAGAGATCTGTCCCCAGATTTGCAGCAAATCCAAATGAAGGGCTTGTTCCTTGTTGTGCGAAAATAGATAGAGAGCCGAGAATGAAAACGAACAATAAGAATATCTTTTTCACGATTAGCCTCCTTCTACTTTTCCTTTTGATTTATTATACTATATTCTCAATTCGTTTGCATATTGTCTTTATTGACTTCTATCAAAGGAAAGCGCAGATGGATTTCTTTGAGCGCATCGAAGATAGAACAGAAAAAATGGATACATTGCTCTGTATTGGCTTGGATCCAGCATTTTCGAGCTTAGAGATAGAAAGACATGGAAGTGCTTCATGCGCAGCTCTGGTACTCGAGCAGAATTTGAGAATCATAGAAGCCACGGCATCCTATGCATTAGCCTTCAAGCCCAATATTGCTTTCTATGAAGCTCTGGGCATTGCTGGCATATCCTCTTTGTATAAGACATTAGCCCAAATTCCCAAAGATATTCCAATTATCATTGATGCAAAGAGAGGAGATATTTCGAATACAGCAGAAGCTTATGCTCAGGCAATTTTCGGAGAGCTTAAAGCAGATGCCGTTACATTAAATCCTTACTTGGGTCTTGATACCTTAGAGCCATTTCTGCGGTGGAACGATAAAGGAGTCTTTGTTCTATGTCGTACCAGCAATCCTGGGGCAGGTTTTCTTCAAGATATCATGGTGCACAAAAACCCTCTCTATTTAGAGATAGCCGAGAAATGCTCGAAATTGCCAGTCAATGTTGGACTGGTTGTTGCTGGTAATGATTTAGAAGCACTTCAGAAAGTCAGGAGAGTTGCGCCTTCATCCTGGTTTCTAAGCCCCGGTATTGGTGCGCAAGGGGGAAGAGCTGATCTTGCTTTTGCCGCAGGCGCAAGAAGAGATGGCAAAGGCATACTTCTTACTGCAGCACGTTCTATTTCGGAAGCACCAAACCCTGGTGATGCTGCACTAGAACTGCGAGATGTAATAAGAAGAGCAAGAGACGCCTTGTTATTTAAAGCCATAAAGCCTTCTCAGAAAGCTACAGACAAAGTCGTCTCTCTAAAGCAAAATCTTGTCGATGCCTTGCTCTCGACCGAATGTTTCAGATTGGGCGAATTCGTCCTCAAGAGTGGTAAGAAAAGTCCTTACTATATTGACCTTCGGAATCTCGTATCAGACCCAGAAGCTATGAAGATTGCAGGCAGAGCTTATGCCCATCTTGCATCATTCTGTGATTACGACATTATAGCTGGAATCCCCGCTGCGGGCTTGCCTCTTGCCACCGTTGCCTCGCTAGAAATTGGTAAGCCTATGATCTGGCCTAGAATGCCTTTAAAGGAGCATGGTACAGCAAAGCATATCGAAGGCAGATATGCCAAGGGAGATCGTGTTCTTTTGCTAGATGATTTAATAACAACAGGTACAAGCAAACTAGAGGCTATAGAAATATTGCGATCTGAAGGGTTAGAAATAAGTGATCTAGTTGTTCTGATAGAGAGGGGTAGCGAGGGAAGGGTGGATATGGAGCGAGAAGGAGTAAGGCTGCATGCATTAATGCATGTCAATGAACTCTTTGAAGCGCTGAAAGAGAATGGTAGGATAAGCGAAGCCCAGTACTCTGAGCTAGTGGATTTTAGCAAGACAATATAGCAAGAACATGGCGTCTAGTTTATTACTGCTACGAACCTTGTATAAGAAGTTGAAGCAAAATGTATGGAGGAGGGCGATAAAGAGAATGTACGGAG
>JAKJFY010000356.1:0-612 GCA_022704665.1 Spirochaetota bacterium
CATTGACCTTTGCGCTCACATTGAGCTCATTGAGGCCTGCTTCAAGCTCGGCATCACCAAGACCAAAAGTGACAACTTGTGCCTCTGCGCTCAGCGTGATCAGGCATACTATAATGGAAATTGCAATCGACCGCTTCATAGAACACCCCTCTTTTAAATATACCATCGAGCCTGGGCCTTTTCAATGAGATAGTCGCGAAGCACCGCCCGCGTCTACCACGATAAGCATTGCAAAAGACCAATCAAATAACGGCCCTAAAAGTGCTTCAAAGAACATTCTAGAAAACACTTGGTATCTCTTTGTTTGAAAATGAGATACCATATGTATGCGCAAGCAATTTTGGATCGTGCAAGTCTTCGACAGGGCCCTTCCATCCGACAATACCGCCCGAAATGATAACCGCACTACCTCGAAAAAAGAGAACCAAGCCAATATCGTGGGTAGTGTAGATGAGAGTCTTGCCACTTTCGACAAGCGAAGCCAGGGCATCAGCAATGCGTCGAGAATGGGCAGGGTCGAGCATGCTTGCCGGCTCATCCAGAATTAGAATAGAAGCCCCTTGAGCAAGGCAACGCGCGATTCGCACAAGCTGAAACTCGCCGCCGGACAGC
>JAKJFY010000357.1:0-609 GCA_022704665.1 Spirochaetota bacterium
GCGCTTAATATAAGCATTATCATACTTAAGATAGTTTTCCTCTAAATACTTTTTCGCTTTAGTGGAAAGTTCTTCTTGGCTTACTTCGAAGATTTTCGCAGCATATTCAAGAAACTTCTTTTTTGCTTCTGTCATTTCAGGCAAGAGTATTGCTAGTCTTTTTCTGTATTCCTTGATCCATTTACTATTTTCCACTATATCGCTAGGATTTTCGTTTGGCATCATTGATGAACCGATCTCTCGTTCAAAATCAGTACTCATCATTGTTCCCCTGTCTTGAATGCGATTGTTTTGCTCTCGCTCGCGATGATTTCTCTCTTGCGCGAATCCAAAAGCCGCAGATAGACTGTGGTCATCTTTATATCGCTGTGTCCAAGTAACCTTGATACGCTGTAAATATCACCGCTCGCTTGTAGCGTCATCATGGCAAAAGAATGCCGTGCCGCGTGCCAGCCAAATTCATGGTCAATGCCTGCTTTCTTTCGCCATTTGTCTAATGGTCTATAGATGTTTGCTTTTGTCGCAGTGAGGCGTGGAAACACAAGCTCGTCGCGACGGTGAAGTTCCTTGTCGCCGATCAACTTCCATGCTGAAGGCGAAAGCGGTATT
>JAKJFY010000358.1:0-609 GCA_022704665.1 Spirochaetota bacterium
CCAAAGAAAGTATCTTCTTTTACGCATACACCACCATTCACTACCGCTGCAGTAGAAACATGGCAATTATCTTCTATTATGGCATCATGTTCTATCAAGGCTTTTGTATTGATAATACAATTCCTCCCTACCCTTGCATTTGTATTGATAAGAGCTTGATGCATAACAATTGTTCCTTCTCCAATGCTCGCATATTTAGAGACATAAGCCAATGGCGATATTATGATCGGAATATTGAACCCAAGCTTTTTAATCGTTAAAAACAATCTTTTTCTCGCATCATTTGATGCTATATGACCTATCGTTACAAATGCATTGGCAACTGTCCGATGCAAATCAGGAAGCTCATTATCAGGAGCAATTATAGGATATCCAAGGACATCTTTGCCTATATTCTCTTCTTTGTCGATTATTCCAATAATCCTGAACTCATTGCCTAATTCAATCACATCGATGACTGATCTGCAGTGCCCTCCTCCGCCAATCAAAATAATGTCCTTCATACAATTCTCACACTGCTCGGAATATTTACAATTCTGTCTTCAAGGTCTTTTGCGATAGGAATGGGGTCACATTGACATGAAGCATACGGAGGCAAAGCAGGAATGA
>JAKJFY010000359.1:0-609 GCA_022704665.1 Spirochaetota bacterium
CGGGATGACACCATGGCAAACATGAGCCGTTCTACGGGCGTTGTATAGGCTCGTTCATTGAGAAGTCCTTCGACAGCCTTGTGTATCCCGAGGCGTTTCCACAATGCGTCAAGAAGCCAGATGCCACCAAAATCACGGGCTTCAAGAAAGGCGAGAGAGTTGTCGCCTATGGCGCTGTCCACCGAGGGGCGTGCTACCAATTCCCCTTGAGGAAGTAGCGTCGACAGCGCGGCGATAAGCTTTCTGACGGCGTCGAGGTCGACATCTTCAGGTTTTCCAAAATTGTAGAGGACGATGGTTTTGGGTTTTCCAGTTTTTTCATCTCTGACACTCTGAACAAGCTGAACATAGTGATAAGTTTTGGAACCTTGGACCGAGGTAGTAGTTCGGATATTCATGGTACTACATAGTATAGTACTATAATCTTTATTTGTAAAGTCTTTTATATATTTCTAGTATTACACTCTTAATTGTTTCGTACGACACGTACAATCTCTTACTTATTTTACTATAAGTATTTGCTCTGATCGCTTGGTAATTTATTGGCTAAACACTGTACAACGACAGTCCATATTTGCTTGCATCCCGGATTCCCGAACATTTATACCA
>JAKJFY010000360.1:0-605 GCA_022704665.1 Spirochaetota bacterium
CTCGACCGCTCCATTCCATACATGAAAAGAGCGAGCCCTCCAACGAGAGTCAGCGCCATGGCCAGTATCGACATGATAATTCCTTGAGCTTATTAAATACAGAATATTGGGCAATTATTATTTCAGCTCAAGTTTATCTTGCTATAAATTGAGTTTAAGAGAAAGGGGTGTCCATATAGCTGAGGTGGGGCTTTTAACCAGATGATTATATAAGAATCGGCCATTTTCTGAAGTATCCTTCAAAAAATGGCCGACTAAGCTAACTAGGAAAACAGGAGCAAAATTTTAAGGCATTCTAGCGCGGATACTGTAATACCATACGGTTCCAGGTTCTCCGCCAATTATGGTGATCTTGAAATGTTGTTGTGAGCCTTTTGTAAAGATAGCATCTAGCTCGTCATCAATATCCCCTGCAATTCCTCCTGGATAGGCAGGTCTTCCTTCATAAAATGAATCTCCTCGCCATCCCGTATCTACCACTATGGTCCCATCAGGATATTCGATGATGTATTTGTCAGGCTGGCCGACTGTATCAAATTTGAAATCAAACACACAGCCTGCTGGCAACTGACTAATATCCCAAGTGTCTATAGTGATACCATATC
>JAKJFY010000361.1:0-605 GCA_022704665.1 Spirochaetota bacterium
CGTTTATTGAGGTCATACGCAAGACTAAGTTCCTATGGAGAATAGGGGATTCGAACCCCTGACCTATAGATTGCGAATCAATCCCTGCCTGTTTCACCGGATATCTTGTGATATATTTAGTTATTATAATATAAGGCTTTAAAATGTCAACCTGTATCAGGGTGTATCACCAGAAATCAGGAATTTGGGTAACAATTGGGTAACAATAAGAAAACTGTATTGGGATCATGAATGTAGAGGAGATAAAACATACAGAAGGTTTAATCGGCCAAACCCAAATTGAGCATGTAATAAATTTTGGGGCTGTAGTAGATAAGGCTTTAAATCGAACACCATTCCCTTAGGCCCTTGAGTTGATTTTTGGGTGTTCCATAGTTGAAACGGAACTCACATTCTTTCAAAAACAAGGGAAAGTATTTCTTATCGATGCCATTGTACTTTCTTAAGACTCGTTTGGCTTGATTCCAGAAGTTTTCTATGCCGTTGATATGATTTTTCTCATTCGCAAATTCTTCTGAATGATTGATTCGATGATGATGGCCGGTTCAAAGGTTCCGTCCCGGTCTCGGGGAACTGCTATCTCAAGCGGGCCCTGATCGGTCCGT
>JAKJFY010000362.1:0-605 GCA_022704665.1 Spirochaetota bacterium
GGGAGCAGGATTGGGAACCTCGCTTGTTCTCTTTGGACAATCAAATACTTCTTCCTTGCAGAAATCCATCGATGATATCGATGAGCAGATTAGCGAGCTTCAAAGGAAAGGATGGAACCTATAGAAATGGGCCACCAAAATGATAGGAAATGAGACGAAAGTCTTCAGATTTCTCTTATTCGCCTTCTTGTTGCTTAGTGCTCTCTTTGCCTGCAAAGATCTTTTTGGCCCGCTTGATAATCCAGTGGATAGAGAAAGCGAAAACTATCAAGGCTATCCATCGACGGATGATCCAGATAAGATAGAGGCCCTGAAGCCATCAGATAGTGAAAAAATAAGAGGAGAATCGATAGAGTTCTTCGTCTCAAAGGTGGTGGGTGCAGATTCCTATCAACTACAGATATCAACCTCTCGATCAGACTTTTCTAGTCTGAGCTTAGTTTTCGATAAAGCGACCTTTATTTCAAATGAAATGACCGCCTCCGCGATAAATCTCCCTGGTGGTACTCCTTACTATTGGAGAGCGAGAGCAAAAAAGAATGGGAATTGGGGAAATTGGACTTCAGTATCCTCTTTCTTTCTAGGATACAAGCTAACCTACGATG
>JAKJFY010000363.1:0-604 GCA_022704665.1 Spirochaetota bacterium
ATTTTCCTCAGCTTCGATTTTAGCATCGATGGCCGAAAGAATCGATGCAATTTTTTGCTGGATAGGGAGAGGGGGGAGGGGGATTGGGAATGTTTCAATTTGTTTTGGACTAATATTTCCTTGAGCACTTTGCATTATATTTATCTTAATATGATTTTGGAATTCATCTGTTATAAAGTAATACATAACAAATGATTTATATAATGAATCGTTGTAAAAGCTAAACTTGCCAACTCGCTGATTTAAAAGTGCTCCATTCACACTTTTGGGAACTAATGATATTTTTCCTGTCGTTGCACCAGTTAATGCTATTAGAATATCTCCCTCGTTAAGAATGAATTTTGACATATCATCATTTATTTTTTCTCTTGGGAAAAAACTTTCTTTAGCGTTAAAAACAATAGAACCATTTTGCAAATTTCCAATTTTGACAACTAAAATTCCATTATTACAAAAATCATCTGATTTAAACGCATATCCACTGAAAACATTACAATATTCTCCCAGTCTCACCACTTCCCAATTTTCCGGCACGGGTCCAATTTCGGTTTCTTTGAGTAGTACGGTTTCAGCCTCCTGCGGCGAAACGGGTCCGTAGGTAAAT
>JAKJFY010000364.1:0-603 GCA_022704665.1 Spirochaetota bacterium
TGACATGCGGGATCGCAATCCCATTCCCAATTGCCGTGCTCATCATCTCTTCGCGTGAGAGAAGGGCATTAAACAGGACCTTTCGGTCGATACTGTTAGGCAATTTGACAATTGAAACCAATGATCTTACTGCCTCTTTAAATGATAGTGGATCGACACAATACCACACACTACCTTTTTCAAAGATCTTAGCAAGAATCATATGGTTCCCCTAATTTATCCCCAATTATTATTCTACGGTATGATCGAATGTAATAATTTGCCCATTACTAGAATAAATTTTTATACTATAAGAAACAGGCTTCTTGATTGGGTATTTCCCTATAAATACAAGATAATAGGTTTTTCTTCCCTCTTTTGCTCTAAAACGAAAATCTGGACATGTAGTTAGCTCGATGGTTGTCTTTTTCTTTTGATATTGATTCACTCTAACTGATTCATCTGATAATAGTTCCCAAAATTCGATCAACTGGTTTCTAGCGAGAGCGCGAGGGGCAGCTGCTCCTTGAGGAACCTCTGCTTGTGCTTCGATTTCTATATCAGTAGCTTCCCTAATATTTAAGTCAATTCTTACAATAAAGAATTCATACTTTTTTCCTCCTA
>JAKJFY010000365.1:0-603 GCA_022704665.1 Spirochaetota bacterium
ATGGCTCTTCATCCAATACTCAGAATGGCTTAATGGTCCTCCCTCACAGGCAAGGTAATAGGCCATGCTCAGAATCTCTGCATAATGGGTAGGACATGCTGCTTTTAAGAGCTTTCTAAGTCCAAGACGCTCAGAGAGTGCATCGAGGATAATCGAAGGCCCTACAATGGTCGCTTGGGCAGTCGTGGGCAAGCTTTGTGCTCGCTCTTGCGAGAGGCGTTTTGAAGGGATAAGTTCTCCACTATCAGGATCGAGTTTTCCGATACACACTTGCCTATTTCTTGATTGCTTAAGCTCTTTATCCCAGAAGGAGCTTGACTCATAGACATAGGTCACGCCCGTCTTCTTATCGAGATGATTGACGCGATAACTCATGGCAGTATCCTTCCTTACATAGTTATAATTATAACCATGATTTAGGACACTGTCAATAACTATTTTCATATCTTTTCCAGAATTATTCTATTCCTGGTTATAATTCAGCGGGAAATTAGGATGTAAAGCACGATAAATTCAATCAATTATTGTCCCAATAAATGGTTTATCATTGAGAATATCAGCGAAATTCATCAAGTTCTTCCCTGATGCAAATATGACGGTAAT
>JAKJFY010000036.1:0-17089 GCA_022704665.1 Spirochaetota bacterium
TTGTTTCAATTATCATATCTTCTTTTAGAGGCGTATTGGTTTCGATATGGGCATCCCTAAAGGCAGCCATTCTGTCCACAGAACTACTTACACAAGAAGGGCCAGCAAGGTGAACAATATCTCTATGGCCATTTTTTATAAAATAAAGCGTTGCTTCTTTTGCTTTTTCATATTCATCGGATATGACCGAATGATCTTCCAAGCCAGGAAGCCATCTGCCAACTATAATATAGGGTATGCTTAGAGACTTTAGATAATCGCAGTTGCCGTCTTGCTGCAAAACCGGCATTAAAAGAAGACCATCGACCTGTTTTCCTAAGAGGATTTTGATTGCTTCTCGTTCGCGCTCAGGCGATTCTTCGGTATTGGTCAATAGTATATGGTATCCAAATTGCCTTGCGGTATTCTCTATTCCCAGAATTACTTCAGCAAAGAAAGGATTTGAAGAATCCGCGGAGATTACTCCGATTGTATTTGTTTTTCCTGTCCTCAGACTCTTAGCAACATTGTTGTTGACATATCCAAGCTCAGATGCGAGAGCTCGAATCTTTTCCTTAGTCTGAGGGCTTACATCGCTCTTGTCGCGCAATGCGCGAGAGACAGTATTGATTGAATATCCACTTGCAGCGGCAAGCTGCTTCAAAGAAGCTGCCATAATATTAACGTTAATGTAAACCCACAATGCGAATCTGTCAATATTAAAAATTTAGATATTTTTATGCCGTTGTTTTGGAAAATCGACAGAAAAATGCGGCAATATAAGCCATTTTCCCTAGAAAGTCTCATGAAAAACTATGATAACGTTAATATTAGCTGTTGCTTTGACGATATGACTTATTATGATTTTGATTTGTTGATGATTATTCCCTCTAGCCTTTCCTCGTCCAATTTGAGCAGCTCCCAGGCTAGGTCCAAATACTCAGCGGTAAAGGGATGGCGAAAATAGGCTGGGTTGGGCGGCTTCATATAGATCCGAACTCGATCGAGGCCATCGGCGTCTTTTAAGAGAGCAGGCAAGGAGCCTGGAGGGAAGGGAGGTGTCGGGTCGGGCCTCGAATGCGCTTCTATTGCGTCGGCGATTGAGGTCCATTCTGGCTCGGGAAGTCTAAAGCCTAGTAGGTATCGTTCGGCGATAGGTCGCTTTGTGTTTTTGGCCCAGAGTCCATGTTCCATGCAAAAGCCATCGTGTTTGCGAGCAAGGTCGTGTATGAGGGCCGCCGCCATTAGATCGCGATATAGAGTTGGAGAGCCAAACAAGCCTTCTTGTTTAGCACGCAGGTATAGCTCGTCGGCTAGGATCATGACTCTAAGGGTATGCATTTTGCCGTGAAGGCTGCTTGGGTGGTCGAACCAACTCGGATCTATGCGAAAGTTCTTTGGCAGAGTCCACTCTTGGGTGAGTTGTTCCATATAGAACATGATAGCATAAATTTTTGACAGTTGCTGCAGCGGCTTTTGTTGTCTGGCGATTTGGGTTTGGATATTGTTTTTTGGGTAGCCTGGTTTTAAGTCGATTGGGTCTTTGTATCTTGATCTCTATAAGTTTGATCGCGGCTTGTGGAGTCAGGAATTAGGTTGCGCAGCTCTTCGGCTATGGCATAGGCGCAGTCGCCAATCTTCTCCACATGGCGGATTAGGTCGATATAGAGAAGCTCGGCTCTGACATTTGCACCGCGATCGAGGCGCTGTCGGGCGAGTTTTTTGAGGCGTCTCTTATAGTCGTCTATTCTATCTTCCATCTCCGAGGCGATTTTGAGCTCTTCCTGGGTGATTCCGACATTGAGTCGCTCTGCGACGAAATCAAGAAACTCATCCACGAGCTCTCCAAAAGGATCGAGCGCTTTTACCGATTCAGGATCGAATTCCAATTTTTTGTCGTGCTTTTTCTTTATCATGAATGCGATGCTTAGGCATTCATCTGTCATGTTTTCCAGTTCAGACACAATGCGCAGCTTGATATTGACTCGTTCGCGCGTGCGCTCCGAGAGGTCCATGCCCGTAATTGATAATAGGTATTTCGTCAGCCCTTCGTGCATAGAATCCGCGTAGTTCTCTTTTGCTATGAACCATTCGATTTCGGCATCTAGGTCGATATTGGCGGTATTGGAATTGGAATTATTAGCGCCTGCCTTTGAGTTCTTTGCAAGCTCTCCAGTGAATAGCGATCTACATCTGTCGAACATTGTGCGCGCGAGGTTGGCCATGTCCGCAATTTCCTTGCGGGCGCGGATAAGCGAAAGTTCAGGCGTGGCCATGAGGGTCTTGGGCAAATAGAGGGCTCGGAGTTCCGCTTCTCCTGGCTTTTCCTTGATGATTCTTTCGAGAAATGCCGCATATTGACGCACAAAAGGCAAAAGCAGGATCGTGTTTACTGTATTGAAGACCGTATGGAGCATGGCGATGTGTATTCCGATGCTTGCTGGTTGTATAGGGCCAGGGACTATCCAATCGACAAGAGCGAGGAAAGGTCTAAAAAGAATTACCACCCAAACCGTGCCCAATACATTGAAGAGGATATGCGCCCAAGCGGCTCGCTTTGCATTGGTGCTTGCGCCAGCCGAGACCGAAGCAAGAAATGCATCGATGGTGGTTCCGATATTGGCTCCTAAGGTCAGGGCAGCAGCGATGTTGAAATCGATAATACCCTGGGATGCCATTGTTATGACTATGGCCAATGTGGCGCTGGAGGCATGGACCAGAATTGTAAAAGCAGTTCCGATTAAGACAGCTAGCAAAATAGCTACATAACCAAGGCTAGAGAAATTGTGGATAAACAGCAGAGCATTGGCTGATGGTGTGGGAATTGTGCTTTGAATGAAATCAAGGCCTAGAAAAATGAAAGCCAATCCCATGATCGCGCGTCCATAGCTTTTGAACTCATCGGATTTACGCTTTGAAAGAGACATCAAGAACCCGATTCCGAAAAGAGGCACCGCAAGCGAAGTTATACTGAATTTTGCTATACCGACCGCTGCTATTATCCAGCCCGTAAGCGTCGTGCCAATATTAGCGCCCATAATGACGCCAATAGCCTGGGTAAGCGAAAGAAGGCCTGCATTGACAAAGGTGATGAGCATGACGGTAGTGGCGGACGACGACTGAACCGCAACGGTCACCAGCGTGCCGGTCAGCACTCCCATGATGCTGTTTTTCGTCATCATGTTTAGGACACTCTGGAGCCGTTCGCCTGCCGCTCGCTGAATACCTTCGCTCGACCGCTCCATTCCATACATGAAAAGAGCGAGCCCTCCAACGAGAGTCAGCGCCATGGCCAGTATCGACATGATGCTATCTTATACCTTATATGATTTATTGTGGTCTACTGGAGCATACCATGCTTCTTAACTTATGGAGGAATAGAGTCATTGGAAGCGGTCGGAAACCGTTGCAAGCCAGAACCCTATTATGTTCTCGCTTCCATCTTCTCTGCCATAGCTATAGATCATCTTATTAAACTAGAGGATGCACGACGTTTCAGCGCAAGAAGCCAAGTGAAATGACTACACCGGAGAAAAATGTGAATCGCAAGAAGACACTGGAGAGGCGCTACTGGATTGTAGGGATTATTGGCTCGCTCGTATTCCATGGAGCAATCCTTTTGCTGCCACTGTATTCTACCTTTACTTATGTCGAGAATGCCGCTTCTCCATCGCTAAGAATTGGGCTTATTGGGCTATCTATACCTGAAGCGATGAGCGAGATTTCGCAGTTGCCAGCAAAGCAGGGAAAAACGGAAGCCGGGGCGGATCATCCCACATCGAGTCAGTGGTCGAAGCTCCCGTAATTCCGCATAGGCAATACTTTGTTCCCTCGAAAGGTGAACTATTGGCGCAGAAGCGCAATTCGATTGGGGCTTCTTCAGCACAAACTGTCGAGTTCGCAGATCCATCGGTAACCGAATCCGATTCAGGCCATGCGCAGGCAGCTTCAGATGAAGGCTATCTTTCGCCTGCTGCTCAGGCCGCCGAGCTTAAGGCAGAAAGAATTACCTTATATAATAAATTGAGATATTATAATATGGCCAATTCCAGCGCTCAGCCAGATTTGTCAGTTCCTACTTCTCAGAAAGCCCAGCAGTTTGCATTGGAGCCAGCTTCGCAGAACATTATGGCTGACTCTGACATCGAGATGGTGACAGTTCCTAAGAAAGAAAAGCCAGAAAAGCGAGAACTCATGCAGACAAGGTCGCAACCTGATTCGGATTTAGGGCTAGTGCCTCTGGCAACCCTATCAGAAAATCAGGGTTTAGCAAGTACCTCTGAAGTCCCGACAATCGAGGAGACATTCCGTAGTCCTGCACCAGATAAGAGCCCGCCCATCCAAGCGCCATTCATGAAAGAACAAGGCGCGGCATCTTCTGATATTGAGCCCGCCTCGCTATACGCAGAGGATCAGCATTTTGACACTGCAGAGACACTTTCGCAGCGGATTATCGCTGGATTATCCACTAAGAAGGAATATCTTCCGTTTCAGGAACTCCCAATGAGCGATAATTCACTCTCGCCGTTGTAGATAGCTCTCCGACCGACAGAGGAAAGGAACCCTGAAAGCCACTAGCTGCAGCTAACAACCCCGCATTCGCTCTCTGGCGCTTCTCTCCGCTTGAGTCATGGATACAGGTCGTTGTTCGCAGCGCGCTGTGCTTTCGCCCATGTGAAGAGATTGTTCATTCGAGTAGAGATATCGAAGGATTGTCCGTCGATGAGAGCTAAGCCCACAAAAGGAACAGTTGTGGCAGAGAGGCTACTGCCGACTGTCACGGAAGAAGGCATAAATACATTGTTCTGGATCGATACTTCGACTAAGGGAGTCGTTGTTTTTCTTTTTGTATGGATATGGATGACTCCGCCAACTGCATCCGCGCCATTTGCGCCGGTAGGAGAGCTTATCACACCCGATACTAATGAAAGGAGAGCGGGAAGATCAGATGCGGCAGTTGCTTCGATTGTAGCGCTGTCTATGCTCGTTGTGCCCGCGGATGGTGCGAGGTCGCTCATCGGCAATACGCCCTCCACAATTACAGGGGGCAGTTCGACTGTTTGGGGAAATGCCATGGGCAGAAAAAGACTAAAGAGACAGATGGACACCAAAATCCTGGGCGAACGCAAAACGTGCATACCAGATCTCCTCCTTGAGACATAAGCGAATTCGAGGGAGGAGATGAGTCGTATGCCTATCCAAAAATGAGATGAATAACAATAAAACAGGAGCGCTCGAGAAGAGATTGCTGAGCATCAAGAGTTCCTCAGTCCTCGAAGTTTTGCCCGAAAGTATGTAGGGCTCGCCCCAGAGCGGTATCCTGGCTTCCGGATCCTCTGTGTGCACAGCGCCTTATCACAGCAATAGCTGCAATGGCTGCAAAGGGTTTTTGAACCTTTGCTTGCTGGGCCATCCCTGGTTACAGTGGCGGGACCGCTGCGGATTTGCACCGCATTCCTCGGTTCCCTGGAGCATTTTAATGATAAAAGATAGAACCCCAGGCGTCAAGCTCTATGATTTGGAACCAGTACTTATCCATCAACATAACTTCAAATCTGAGATAGTGTTGCTATAGATTCAGTTTGAGAGGAAGGGGTGTCTATTTAGCAGAGGCTGGTTTTATTAACCAGATGGCCATATAAAAAACGGCCATTTCTGAAGTATCCTTCAAAAAATGGCCGACAAAACTAACTAGGAAAATAGAAGTAAAATCTTATGGCATTCTGGCGCGGATACTGTACTCCCATGCGGTTCCAGTATCAGGGCCTATGACAGTAATCTTAAAGTGTTGCTGTGAACCTTTGGTAAACATAGAATCTATTTGTCCTGCACCGGTGCCTGCAATTCCTCCTGGATAGAGCGGGCCTTCATAATATGAATCTCCTCGCCATCCTGTATCTTTTGCTGTATGCCCATCAGGATATTCAACGATGAATTTGTCAGGTATGGAATATGCATCGAATTGCATATCAAACACACATCCTGTCGGCAACTGACTAATATCCCAAGTATCCACCGTAATACCATATCCACCAGAATTTGCTGCAATCCAGTCATCCAATACCGTGAGATCATAATCATTGCCTGGATTGACTTGCCCTATGATCACACTTGCATACCCTGTCGCTAAGGTAGTTGAACCATCGCTCACCGCAACCGTTAATCCATAAGCGGAAGCTGCATCGTAGGTATGAGAGATGGTGATACTTGCAGAGTGGTTGGATACTGTTGCCGGCTGGCTTCCTGTTCCGGTAACACTGCCATCACCAAAACTATAGTTAAAGGTTACCTGGCTTACGCCTGAAGGAATATTGTCTGCAGTCACCGTAAAGCTATATGATTGCCCAACTGTCCCATTTGTAACTGCATTCGGATCAACGGTTACCGTCGGAGTACCTAGCGCAGCTTGATGGAAATCGGTCGATTTTAAATCAAGTGTCAAAGTTGAAGTTTCATTGTCATAAATGCGCAATGCATAGATATCGCTCCACTCTTTGCCATCGGTGGTAACAGCGCGCAGGGTGAGCTCATAGTTCGAATTTGCAGTCAAGCTCTTGGAATATGAAAGAATTGTTCCGCTAAAGTTGACACTAAAGGAAATATCCGAGCCTCCGCTTTTTGGCGAAATTACACCGGTAAAGCTGTCAAGAGTAATGCCAGCCTCTATAGTACCAGTGATTGTAAAAGTCCCAGTTCCAGTGCCTTCATTTGGTGGGGTTAATATAACGCTAACATTAGTAGTGGTATTTCGAACAATCGTTGCAGAAGCGCTTCCTGTCGCAACCACCTCTCCATCAGAGTTTTTACCTTTTACTGTGAAAGTCCAGCTGCCTGCTGTTAAATCATCAATTTTATACGGCTTAGTAGTAAAGGTAGTATTCGACAAAGTCTCGTTGTTAGGCCCCGTTCCAGAGAGCACATAGCTTGCTATTTCAAGATTTGCAGGCTGAATTGTTGGGCCTCTGCTTTGCATTATGGAAATTGACGCAGCGCCTTTCCCTGTTGGCGTAGAGAAAGGTTGCATACAACCAACAACCAAGATCAAAAAAACTATTATCATAAATAGTCTCATTAGACTCTTTTTTACGTCATGTTTCATACGCTTACCCCTTTAAATAAATCATATCAAGTTGAATTACCTTAGAAATCTTATGGCATTCTGGCGCGGATACTGTACTCCCATGCGGTTCCAGTATCAGGGCCTATGACAGTAATCTTAAAGTGTTGCTGTGAACCTTTGGTAAACATAGAATCTATTTGTCCTGCACCGGTGCCTGCAATTCCTCCTGGATAGAGCGGGCCTTCATAATATGAATCTCCTCGCCATCCTGTATCTTTTGCTGTATGCCCATCAGGATATTCAACGATGAATTTGTCAGGTATGGAATATGCATCGAATTGCATATCAAACACACATCCTGTCGGCAACTGACTAATATCCCAAGTATCCACCGTAATACCATATCCACCAGAATTTGCTGCAATCCAGTCATCCAATACCGTGAGATCATAATCATTGCCTGGATTGACTTGCCCTATGATCACACTTGCATACCCTGTCGCTAAGGTAGTTGAACCATCGCTCACCGCAACCGTTAATCCATAAGCGGAAGCTGCATCGTAGGTATGAGAGATGGTGATACTTGCAGAGTGGTTGGATACTGTTGCCGGCTGGCTTCCTGTTCCGGTAACACTGCCATCACCAAAACTATAGTTAAAGGTTACCTGGCTTACGCCTGAAGGAATATTGTCTGCAGTCACCGTAAAGCTATATGATTGCCCAACTGTCCCATTTGTAACTGCATTCGGATCAACGGTCACCGTCGGAGTACCAGAACTTACTTCAAAGCTGAAGGATCCAGAAGATCTGTAATTTCCTTTTACAACAACGAGCGTCACAATATGCGATCCCAAGTCGACATCTGATCCTAATGTTACTGTTGCTGTAGTTGCTCCTACTATAAGGTCACCATCGAGGTACCATGCATAGCTATCTGGATCAGGATTAACGCTGGCAGTTATTGTCATGCTGCTACCAGACTGAATAACCGTTTCTTGTTCATTAAAGGTAATGGTTGGAAGCCATGGATCTGTTGTAGTGAACTGGCCACTGCCTGTGAGCTCGCATGAAAAAATCAGGCACGCGACAAACACTAGAAAGACAAAATTAAGCATAGATTTTGGCCTTTTCATAATGCCTCCTTGCTAATTCAATTATAGGGGAGACATTATCAATGTCAAGGAAAATTTGTAAAACTGTTATTTAAGAATGAGCGTAGGCGAAGAATATATCCTGAGATCGAGAAGCACATAACTAAAGATCTTATCGAGGAGGAGAGGCTTATAGATAACCATTAGATTGATATTAGGAAATAAAACTATAGCAATATTTAGGGTAATTATTAAGAAAATATGGGCAATCAGTCTCAATACATAAAATGGAAGCAAGGCACAAAGCAAGATTTGAAATGATAGATTGTTCTCTTTCAATCAAATGAATTCTTTTAGCGACCGACGGGAGTCGAACCCGCTTCACGAGCTTGGGAAGCTCGGGTAATGCCGGTATACGACGGTCGCGATTTAATGGTTGTCGCTTCTCGCGACATATCAAAAAAAATCGTCGCGCTGCGACAGAGGCTTACTATAGCGGGCATGACAAGCTTTGGTCAAGGCGATATCGACGTGATCACACTGATGCCCACACCTGGGAATTGATCCATCTTTTGCAAGAAATCGACGCCTTGGCGAAGCGTCAGGCGTGCTTGGATGAGCCGCTCGGGATAAAGCCTACCAGCCTCGATCATGCCAAGTAGTGCACCATAGCGGTGTGCTTGAATGCCATGGCTGCCATAGATTTCAAGCTCGCGGGCAATGACGAGGTCCATGGGAATCGCGGGGTGTTTTTGGTCGGCAAGCATGAGGCCCACTTGCACATGGCGACCCCGTTTGGCGAGGCTTGCAATCGCGTTGAAGCAGGTTTCAGGACTTCCGAGCGCATCCATAGAAACATGCGCACCTCCATGAGTAACCTCGTGAATCGCAGCAACAATATCGGGTACCTCTCGGCTATTGAATACGACATTAGCTCCGAGTTCTTTGGCTTTTTCGAGCTTCTCTTTTTGGATATCGATTGCGATGATCCGTGCACCCATTGCTGCAGCGATCATGATTGCAGAAAGGCCAACGCCACCACATCCATAGATCGCGACCCATTCGCCTGGGCGCAGCTTGGCCTGAGCATCGAGTGCCCGGAAGGCTGTGGCAAAGCGGCAACCGAGACTTGCGGCAGTGGCGGAATCCAGAGTAGTGGGCAAGCGCACAAGGTTCATATCCGCATAGCGAATCGCAACAAACTCCGCAAACGAACCCCAGGCGGTAAATCCCGGTTGAAACTGGTGGTCGCAGACTTGGGGATTTCCAGTGAGACATGGTAAGCAATGGCCACATCCTGCGACAAAAGGCATAGTCACTCTATCGCCACGCTTCCAGTTTTTAATGTCTTTGCCCACCTCGACTATGGTACCGGCGAGTTCATGTCCCGGCACATGGGGAAGTTTGATATCAGGATCGTGTCCCTTCCAACCATGCCAATCGCTGCGGCATATACCTGTCGCGTCGATTTTGAGCACAACGCCATCGGCGGCGACTACTGGATCGGGCACTTCTGTGATCGTGATAGGGCCTCCGAATTGTGTAAATATCGCTGCTTTCATAGTTTTATGTTTCCTTTTACTTCTTCTCTTAATTCTTCTCTGGACTGGGCTTTGATCCTGTATTCATCGAAAGTCCATTCGAATCAAGAAAGATGCGTGCATCTATCTCGGAGAAAAAGATAAACCACACGATAAGGAAAGCCGAAGGATTTGCTGAGAAAAAGTCTTGTACTGTTTTCCAGGCAATTCTAGCCGCACGTTCTTTGGGGAATCCATAGATGCCTGTAGAGATGGCGGGAAAGGCAATAGATTTTAGCTTTTCGTGGAGGGCGAGCGCAAGGCATTCTCTGTAGCAGGATGCGAGGATTTCGTCTTCGCCATGGGTACCTCCGTGCCAAATCGGGCCTACTGTATGGATAACACGTTTGGCGGCAAGGCGGCCTGCAGTAGTTGCCACTGCTTTGCCTGGCGGCAGCCCATTGGGTAAGGAGCTGTTTCGCAACGCGCGACATTCGGCGAGGATTGCCGGGCCTCCCGCGCTATGGATAGCTCCATCGACACCACCTCCGCCTAATAGGCTCGAGTTAGCTGCGTTGACAATTGCATCGCATGCAATGTTGGTTATGTCTCCGATTGCGACTATGAAATGGCTGTCATCAGATCTATATAGTTCTTTCATAATATGAGTTTATCCTTTTCGACATGGACTTTTCTTAGCATATTGTCATTCAAGTATCTTCCGTTTCTTTTATATTTTTGCGGGTTTCCATTAGTTCTTTCATTTTTGCCAATAAGGCATCGAAATTTAGCGGCTTAGAAAAGAATGCATCGGCTCCGGCCTCCATCATTCGAGGTTGAGCTTCTTCTTCCCCAATTCCAGTAATAGCTATCACGGCCGGCTGGCCAAAGGATTCATCGGATCGGATTTTTTTACAGAGCGAAAAGCCGTCGACGCCAGGAAGATTCAAATCCAGTATGACTATTGCAGGATGGCGTTCTGCAATAATTCTGCCTGCTTCAAAGCCATCGTAGGCCTGCGCAACGCGCAGGTCTTCAATTCTTCGCTCGAGGAGGCGCTTTAGGATCGTATTGAGATCCTTATCGTCGTCTACGATCAGTGCAAGCCCAGTATCCACCGGCATAGTGAGTTCATCTTTGAGTTCTTCTGGAACGCGCATGTCTCGCTCTTTAAGAAAAGTTACCAGGTCTTCAGCATAAACTCGATATTGTCCTCCCGGTGTGCTAAAGGCCTTGAGGTGCCCGCCTCGTATCCAGTTTATTGCTGTTTGATTGACAACACCGCAGAGTTTTGCGACTTCGAGAGCTGAGAATGTTCGAACCTTACTGCTGAATTTTCCCATGAGATGCCTCTTTAATCTAGTGGAATAATCAACTCATTGCAAAGAGCAGCATCAAAAGGATACACTATATATGACCATAAATCCAGCGAATTCTCATCCTTAGATTCTACCTTGAAATTTTCTTGAACTTCCCGTAAGGTTAGCCTCGCTATGGACGACACAACAGGTTTTGATCTAACTACAATAGAAGATCTTTCGGTAGATGAGCTCGCTATTTCGCAGAGAATAGCGAGTGAGCTTGCTATTCGGCTTTCGCAGATGCAGGCGGTTCTGAGCCTTTCGGCCGAAGGCTGCACTATTCCATTTATAAGTCGTTATCGTAAAGAGCGAACCGAAAATCTCGACGAGGTACAGGTTCGCGATTGTATCCAAAAGTTCCAAAGTTACAAAAATCTCGAAGAGCGCAGGCTAGAAGTACTCAAAGGCATCTCAGCCCTAGGTAAACTCGATGCTTTTCTATATGAGAATATTGTGCGTGCCACGACTCTAGCTGAACTCGAGGACCTCTGGGCACCATTCAAGAAAAAGAAAAAGACGCGCGGCATGATCGCTCAGGAGAAAGGGCTGAGTCCTCTTGCTGAGCTGATGGCAAGGGCTTTCCTCGAGGAGGTAATTGCCGCTGCTCCTTCTTTTATCCATCGAGATGAAGAACACCCTGAGCTTTCGGTTGAAAGCGTGGAGGATGCACTTTCAGGAGCGCGCGATATCCTTGCCGAACGGCTTTCGCAGGATACAAGCATGCGGGCTTACATAAAGGATGTGCTGCTAAAGGATGGAGAGCTTGCGGTCAAGGGCATCGGGGACGAGGAAAAACGAGAGCAGTCCACTTACCAGATGTATTGGGATTATCGAGAGCCTCTTACGACCCTCAAGCATCATAGAGTGCTTGCGGTGAATCGAGGTGAACGAGAAGGCGAGCTCGATGTGTCGATCGAGGTGAGCGATGAGCTCGTTGAAGAGCGGCTGCTGGAGCGCGTGTGCCCAGCCAATGCTCAGCACAAGGAAGCGGTCATAGATGGGCTTTTCCGTCTTCTCTTGCCGGCGGTGCGAAGGGAGATTCGCTCAGATCTAACCGAAAGCGCGGAAAGCCATGCTATCGAGGTGTTCAGCACGAATCTGCGCAATCTTCTTATGCAGCCTCCTTTGCGCGGCACAAGAGTGCTAGGCATCGATCCAGGAATCAGGACAGGTACGAAGTGTGCAGCGCTCGACGAAACTGGCAAATTCCTGGATTACTTTGTAATAAACCAGGAGACCAAGCCTGAACAGGGCAAGAAAGATGTCGCCGCAGCGGTAATAAAGCATAGGCTCTCGGTCATTGCGGTGGGAAATGGCACAGGAAGTCATGAGGTTCAGAGGCTGGTAGCGGAATCTATATCGGAAAACAAGCTTGTCTGCCGTTTTGCCGTTGTAGATGAAGATGGTGCGTCTGTATATTCCGCGAGCGATCTTGCGCGAGAAGAATTTCCAGCTCTCGATCTAACCATTCGCGGGGCTATATCTATAGGGCGGCGCCTGCAAGATCCACTTTCGGAGCTTGTAAAAATCGATCCAAAGAGCATCGGGGTAGGGCTATATCAGCACGATGTGAACCAGAAAAAGCTAGCAAACCAGCTCGATGAGGTTGTTGGATCGGTCGTGAATCAGGTCGGTGTCAATTTGAATACCGCAAGTTATTCGCTACTGCGGTATGTGTCGGGCATCAATGCGAGCTTGGCAAGGAAAATCGTCAAGTTCCGCAATGCAAGTGGAGTGATCCGCAATCGTTCTCTGTTAAAAGAGATTCCAGGCCTTGGTGAGAAGACATTCGAACAATGCGCTGGGTTTCTCAAGATACCAGAAAGCGATAACGAGCTCGATAACACCTGGGTTCATCCCGAAAACTATACGCTTGCCTTAGAAATTCTGCCTATTGTTAAGTCTGGTGGAGAACCACAAGCAGAAAAAAGGGCGACTTTGAAACAGAAGTATGAGGTTGGCGATATCACCTTGAATGACATCATCTCCGAACTTAGAAAACCAAACCGCGACCCGCGCGAAGATCTTCCGCCCCCTCTTATGCAGGAAAATGTGCTCAGCTTCGAGGATCTTCGACCAGGCTTAAAAGTAAAAGGAAAAGTGAAGAATGTCGTCGATTTTGGTGCCTTTGTCGATATCGGCATAAAAGAGAGTGCTCTAATACATGTCTCTGAAATGGCAGAACGCTTCGTGAAGAATCCCATGGAAGTGCTCAAGGTGGGCGATATCAAGGACTTTACAGTTATCAGCATCGATCCAGTTCGCAAACGCATAGGCTTATCGCTCAGAGCGAATCCGAAACTGGAAATGGCGCATTCTGAGCTTGTGGCACATAACGGCTTTTCAAAAGATCGGGCAGAAAAAAGACAAGGATCTGACAAGCGCGCTGCACGGCCCCCTCGCGAGGACGATGGTATGACATACAATCCATTTGCGGATTTGCTGAGAAAGAAATGAGACTACGGTGGCTGGCGAATAACAGATTTATGCAAGGCCAATAATGCTCGCGTACGACCTGGTGCATGATAATTTTATGCAAAGTTATTCAAGCTGCATTTCTTATATAATCATGCGGATGCACGACAAATTTGTGCAAAGATAGCTGAGCGGCATTTCTTCGAGCCCAGTAATCTTCATCGCGATGACTAAGTCTATTGCACTTAAATCTTGAATCCTATTTCAATCTTTGGTATAATCATCTTTGCCTTCGTGCGAATGTTCGGTGTCGGTTTTGTGCCGCTAATCCCCCCAACCCCAGCGGCCAACCCTACCCCCGATGCCGACATTGTACGAAGGCTTTTTTATATCAAGCTGGCGAGTTTTAGTCCATGTTTTGTTTGGTTTATCTAATCCTTGATATTTTCATGTATTCCTTAATTTCATCGCCTTATTGCAAATCGAACTAATGTATATTAAAGATAGCAGAAACTATAGAAAGCTTGTGTTAGGACTATAAAAAGAGTAACAATACGCTATGGCTATTATATTTGAACCTTTGATGGGCAATACCTTTGTTGCACGTGGGCCAACCAATCTCGGACTCTATGTTTTCAGACAGGGCGATGCTGATCGCGCCGTTCTCATCGATTCTGGGGGCGACGAAGATGCAGGGAGGCGAATTCTTCGAGAATGCGAGCGGCTGGGTGTGGAGCTCTCTATGGTCATAAACACTCATTCTAATGCCGATCACTGTGGAGGAAATGCATTTCTATCGAGGCGGAGCGGCTGTGCCATAGCGGCGACAGAAATGGAAGCGGTTTTTTTAAATTATCCACAGCTTGAGCCCTCGTTCTTGTCTGGCAGTTTTCCACAGAAGGCGTTGAGGAACAAGTTTCTTATGGCACAGCCTTCGCGGGCAAATTGCCTGCTTGAGCCTCCTTGTATACTTACACTTGACAAAGACGGCAAGGTGGAGCTTTCTGCTGGTGCATCGCAGAGTATGTCGCAGAGCACATCAGAGGGCGCGCCTACATGGGAATCGCAGGACTCACCTGCAAGGATAGCCGCAAGCGCTCCATCGGGAGCGCCGCCTGCAAGCACCTCGCAGGGCGCCCGTGGCTTACATATTATTTCTCTACCAGGCCATTATTTCAGCATGATCGGTGTTTTGACCCCCGACAAAGTATTTTTTGTTGCGGATTCTCTTGCAGGAGCGCCAATTCTAGAAAAATATGACATTTTCTTTTTGTATGATATAGAAGCGGAGCTTGCGACACTTTCGATGCTCGAGTCGAGCGAGGCGGAATGGTTTGTACCAGCTCATGCAGAGCCAACTCGAGATGTAAAATCGCTTGTGGATATAAATAGAACAAAGATTTTCGAGATTGCGGATGTCATCTTAGCGGCGGTGAATGTCAAAGAATATGATGGAGAAGGGGTTTCGCTCGAAGATGTTATGGCTGCCGTATTCTCTCACTATGATATAGTTCTTAATGCTAACCAGTATGTGCTTGTTGGTTCTACCATTCGTTCGTATCTTTCCTGGTTATGTGATCAAGGTCGGCTCGAATACGGTTTCGAGCATCAAAGAATGATTTTTAGGATAAAGCGATGAGCCGAAGAAATCTCAGGGTTAGTTTTTCCAAAATATGGATGACAATGGTTTGGTTGTTCATTCTAGGTTTTTTTACAAGCGGCGGTGGACCTGGGGCTGCATATGCACAGGGGCATTTAGCGGTTGAACTTGGGCATCCTGTCTATGCGGTAATCGAAACCGCGGAACTGCGCGGAGTTGTTACAAGACTCTCTTCTGTAAAGCCCTATACGAACCAGCAGGTTGCCGAACTTCTTGCTATCATGATGGGGAGCATGGAAACCTTTTCGCCGACAGAACAAGAGCTGATTCGGAAGTACGCCGAGGAATTCAAAACTGGCAAAGGCTTTGAGCAATCTCTATGGAAGGATTCGTCAGGAGTCTCTCAGGCTGGGATTCGAGTAGAGACTACTACGAAGCTCGATGCAGGTAGCGTCTATGATCTCATGGATGGTTCTTCTTCTACAGCTCTCAAGGATATTTGGCATTTCAATTCTCGCTGGGTACCATATCTTAAGGGTGATCCATTGTCATGGCTTTCTTTCAAGGGAGAAGCGGGCTTTACATTTGACAAGATCGAGCAGAATCTCTATTTGCCTTATGAATTTACAAAGGAGTGGGATGCTATCCACATTTGGTTTGGATCTCCTCGTAATTCAGATGGTACCCTCGATTATCCTACCGCGAGCTACGACATCCGCGAGGATATAGCGGCAGAAACAGATGATAGTTCGGTTATGGTGCGCCTTTCGAGATTCAGGCGGGATTGGGGAATCGGTTCGGGCTCTTTTTCCCTTTCGAGCACGGCGCGGCCTTTTGTAGGCTTAGAGACCATGCTGAGGCCTTCGAAATATTTCGCCATTTCAGGGCTTGTTGGCTCTCTTACGAATTGGCAGAAAGGCCGCAATGAAAGCAGTACCGCTATAAAATATTACGACAAAGATAATGATGGAGTTCTCGATATAAAAGATGGCGATTATTTCTATTACTCGGCTCTCTCTTACCAGAAAATGCTCGGCCTTCAGCGCATGGAACTTTTCCCTTTCGACTGGCTCACTATATCAGCGACGAGTACTATTGTCGGAGCCAAGCGCTTCGAGCTAGGTTATTTTTCCCCATTGCTCTTCTCTGTGATGTATCAGAACCAGCTCGCTGACTTCGATAATCTTGCCGTCCAAGTAGATGGGCAGATCCTTGTGCCACGGATAGGCAAGTTCTACGCATCCTTCTATGCCGATGAGATGGAAATAACGAATTTGTCGGAGCTCTTTACCAAGGCCCGCAACATGTTCGCCTTGCAGGGCGGCGCAAAGATACCTCTTCCGTTTTGGTCTTTTGCAACTCTGACTGCGCAGTACAGCAAGATAGAGCCCTTTGTGTATGCACATTATCCTACCTGGTACCCTGATTACCGTTTACAGGTAGATACTTCATATACTCAAGATGGAGAAAATTTAGGCTATTATCTACCGCCCAACTCAGACGAATTCTTAGTCAAGCTCGATATGATGCCAGCTCGCGATTGGCGGCTTTCTCTCAAATACAGTTTTGTGCGGCATGGAGATAATCCTGATTCAAATGTTGGAGACCCGGTTATTTTCGGCGATGTAAACAAATGGCTCGTATATACGCAGGCGCTTCTCTACATGGATAAGAATTTTCTCCACGATGGCATCTATGACTACAACCACATTGGAAACATCAGCGTTTCATGGAGACCGGCAGTTCCTCCACTGTTGTTTGGCGCCGAGATTCCTTTTGAGCTAAGCGCAGGTTATGGTATTTCTTATACCTGGTACGAGGATGGGACCGGTGCTGGCAGGGCTGTCCCCGCATCGAAATGGAAGAATATGCTTTCGATGTCCATGAAGCTTTTCTTATGAAATAAAGAATACTGCTACAAACCTTGTGTATATTGCTTGGCAATCTGCTAGGAGTGTTTTTCATGCATAAGCATAGAAAGGCACGTACTCAGCTTTTCTCTTAAGTGGAGTTGAGAAACTCCTAAGCCATAGCCTTCTTTCAAGAATCGACAATCCTATTCT
>JAKJFY010000366.1:0-602 GCA_022704665.1 Spirochaetota bacterium
GCTTTAAAAGTCCATATCGCTGGCTAGGAGAAGGAATGATAGCAGGTGTGCCGGTCCCTGTGATTTTAATGTTGCTGATACTAGGTCTAACACATTTCATATTATCCCACACTCCTTTGGGTTCTTATATATACGCTATCGGCGGAAATGAAGAGGCAGCTCGTCTTTCTGGAGTAAAAGTAAATCGAATTAAGAGCATAGTGTATCTGATAAGTGGTCTTTACACCGGAATTTCAGGAATGATTCTAGCTGGCAGACTCGGATCTGCTCAGCCTAATACAGGAGAAGGGTTTGAGCTTGATGCAATAGCTGCCGTAGTATTAGGTGGGACAAGTCTTATGGGTGGAAGGGGATCTGTTTGGGGAACATTGATTGGCGTGTTTATAATTGGGATTCTTAACAATGGCTTTAATCTGCTGAATGTGAGCCCCTTTTACCAGTTAATAGCTAAGGGCGTAGTTATTATCTTTGCAGTACTTTTAGATCAAATACTAAAGCGATAACTGCTTATGAAAAAGGAAGTGGAATAAATCTATGGCTGAAATACAATCGTTGGCTCGTGGCTTAAAGATCCTAGAAATTATGGCTGAAAGCGAATTTGG
>JAKJFY010000367.1:0-602 GCA_022704665.1 Spirochaetota bacterium
CCCTTGAATAAGATAAACATATACACTCTCGATCCGGGCACAAATCTTGGATGCGGCCCATCATAATCCAGAAGATTAAAAATATATTTAGCATCAAGAGTCCCTATATCACTCATAGTGACATCAGCAGGCTCATAGGTATCCCCTGCTTTATCCACGAGGACAATATCAGATTTATAGGTGTCAAATGGATAAATGAATGCATTGCTAGAATTGTTGAACCTGAGGATCATTATGGTATATGATTGTGTTAGCTCATCAATCATTAGGGCTGCTTTTTGCTCATTATCCAAATCATTATTTGCATTTATAACTTGCACATAAAAAGCCTTATCTTCATCATATGGATAGTGTCTTTTTACCTTCTCCTTTTTTCCCCAAGAATCTTGTGGCAATGAATCTAATATTGAAGTTACTGGGTCAGCATATAACTGACTAACACAAAGAGCAAAGCACAATAAATATATAATTTTTTTCATTTTTGCCTCTTCCAACCTTATTATCCAAGCTTATGAGCCTCTTTCAAAAGTCCAAAAATATTCTGGCATGAATTGTAGAAATAAGAAATAGAGACAGGATTTTGCAGGATAAGGCATGGAGCA
>JAKJFY010000368.1:0-601 GCA_022704665.1 Spirochaetota bacterium
GCTCTATTGGATACCCTATTTGAGATGGTCAGAATAGCTTTTGGGAAGCAAATTTGGCAGCTTATAGCTGCTTGAAAAACCAGAAAGCGAGTTCTTCAGGAACCCCGAAGTAGAAAAAGCAATTTGAAATATAGTTCCTTTTTGTGTAGGCTTATTCTTATGCTTCTCAGCAAAGATAGTTTTAAAATACTCATCTTTGTGTCCCTTGTGGTGCATGAGCATCAGCTCTTTGTCTTTGCCAAGAAGGCGCTCTCAGAAAGGCCTTCTCAAATGATTTGAGCAAAGAAAAGACAAAATCAAATTCATACCAAACAGACAAGAAGAAAAATAGAGAACCAACAGAAATAAATAATGAAATTGAAAAGGCAAACGCATAAAAGCCATAAAAGAGACAAATAAGAAAAAAGGAAAGAAAGAAGAGAAAAAGAAATCTATGGGTAAAGACAAAAGAGCATGGCTCTTTTTAAAGCGTGCCTTCCTTGATCATAAGGCTTCACCCTACTCTTCTTAGCAAGGATGGCGTTAGAAAAATGAGTGATTTGATATTCCTTGCGGTACATGATCACCAACTCTTCTTTCTGAGGAAGGCGCTCTTGAGTTT
>JAKJFY010000369.1:0-600 GCA_022704665.1 Spirochaetota bacterium
TAGCTCATACGGTCCTCATGCCAACGGCTGCGTAGCAAACATGCTGGATATTGCACTGCTTGGTGCAACTGAGATCGATCTCAATTTCAACGTAAATGTCGTCACCCATTCTGATGGAATACTCCTGCATGGTATTGGTGGTCATAGCGACGCCAGCAGCGGCGCAGGGTGTACAATTATCACTGCACCATCCTTCCGCAAGAGAATCCCCATCATTAAAGAAGAAGTAACTACAATCACCTGCCCTGGTGAGCTCATCGATGTGCTCATCACCGAGCGCGGAATAGCCATAAATTCCAGACGCGACGACCTTCTATGGAGTGCCAAGAAAGCGGACTTACCCTGCGTGGACATCTCGCAGCTCATGCACGATGTGTATCAGATCACCGGTGTCCCAGAAAAACCTCATTTCACTGACCACCCTGTTGCCCTTGTTGAATGGCGCGATGGCAGTCTTATCGATACTATATGGCAAATAGAAGAATAGAGAGTAATGAGCTAGATTCCCCTACTTAAACGACCTGTGTCACAGTCGGTGATAATTTTCCGGTTTTAGTCGGGGAGAATTTTCCGGTTTCTTGTCCATAGCCTGACGTTGTC
>JAKJFY010000370.1:0-599 GCA_022704665.1 Spirochaetota bacterium
TTTGGCTCTGAACAATATAGAAATACCATTATCCCATCGAGAGTAAAAAAGAGCATTATGGAAAAGGATCGTGTTAAGTCCTTGAACTGGGGTACGGGTAGTTTGTTATTTTTTGCGAGTACAGCTAAGACAACTATTCTTCCTCCAATCAAGGGTCTTGATAGAAAAAGTTCAGAAAAATGGCATGCGTTTGACGCTCCTGGAATTCGTCCAACAATGGAGTATTCATTATTTGGCAGAAAACCCCCTGTTGGACGTCATTGGATGTATTCTCAAGAAAATGCACAAAGGATGATTACCAATGGTGAGCTAAGACTAAATCAAAAATCCGGAAATATTCAATATCGAATTCCAAATTCAAACCAGGTGATACTGGATACAAACTGGACCGACATTATTGAATCAAGCTCCAAGTGGTCTTTCTTGACAGAAAAAAATATTGATCTCTTGGTGAGAGCTTTCAAAATGATGGTTCTACAGGATGAGCTATTATTAGATTTTTTTGCCGGTTCCGGCACCACTGGCCACGCAGTCATCAATCTCAATCGTGAAGATGGTGGCAAACGCAAGTTCATCCTGGTCGAGATGGCAGACTATTT
>JAKJFY010000371.1:0-252 GCA_022704665.1 Spirochaetota bacterium
GCGCATCCTTTTGCTGTGCGAGTTCGCGCGCCAAGGTAGTTTTTCCTGTCTGACGAGCACCAAGCAACGCCACTGCAGGGAATATTGAAAGATCTTCCAAAAGCAAGGGAAGAATGTACCGTGGTATCATCATTGCAATTATAGGAGGATAGTACCAGAAATGCAAGGATGAAGATTGGGATGAACAGGATAATTTTAGACAGGATGACAGGATGAAGACGGGATTGACGGGATTTTTTGTTTGGGGAAAGA
>JAKJFY010000371.1:345-598 GCA_022704665.1 Spirochaetota bacterium
GCCTGGGTCGGGGGCAGGTTCTGACTTTGGCCTTTTTCTTGCCTACCCCGCCCTATTAGACTATCTTGTCAATCCTGCAAAATCCCGTTCATCATGTCAAAGTATTCGGTCTATCCTGTCGAAAAATCCTGTGCATCATTTCGAGGGCATAGAATCCGTGTTTTGCGCTTTACAGTGACGCTGGCGGGGCCAAAGTTGATGAGAAGCCCAAGGTCGAAGCCGGTGGCTTTAAGGTAATTGACGAGTTGGACTT
>JAKJFY010000372.1:0-597 GCA_022704665.1 Spirochaetota bacterium
GCCTGTCACAACAAACAGGACACCAGAAACAATACCGAAGATAATAACGAGGAGAAATAACCTGTGAAGGTATAAAAATCTGCTTACCGAAGCATGTAAAAAACATCTTGACATTAGCATCTATGCTTATGCATGAAAAACACTCCTAGCAGATTGCCAAAGCAATATACACAAGGTTCGTAGCAGTATTCAATTCTTGAGAGGAAAACTCAATCCTAGAGGTATAGGTCGTTCTGCTTCATTGCATGTTTGCTGATTACGATCAGAGACTTTTAGTCTTCTATGGCCATCTATGCAGATCTGCGCAGAACCACCACCATCCAAATTGATCATATTCTCTACTTGTAGGTCGAAACAAATTTCAGAGAGTTCACCGAGAGAAGCGCCACAACTATCTAATCCGGGTAGATACAATGATTTGCTTGGTCCTTCTACCCAAATAATCATTGGCTTATTATTCTTGCTTCCTAATGCGAGTCTGGCTGCTCTTGCGTTAGCCCAATCTAAAGGGAAAACAGTTGGAGGATATGCGGGCTCCATTCCCTTCCAGAAAGGAGATCCAAAATCCTTTGCTGGCTTCCCTTCGATAACAAGTGC
>JAKJFY010000373.1:0-595 GCA_022704665.1 Spirochaetota bacterium
CGCCCAGACAGTAACATAGACGAAAAGAATTATTCCATAGGCGGAAATTCGCTTAGGGGAAAGGTCGATCATGTTTTGATTAAGATTAACATAGAAGAGCATTTTATTCATCTGTCTCGTATAAAAAAGCGATTATTTTTGCGTAAAAACTTAAAATAACTATTGCTTTCATTAATAATTGCACTAATATATAAGAAAGTAAAGGAAAAACTAGGAGGCTATGATGAAAAAACCAATCTTCTATGGCATTCTTGTGCTTTTTGGATCATTTTTATTATTTGGTTGCCCTTTAGCTCCAAAATCAAGCAATGCATATCTTTCTGATCTTAGAATAGAAGGGGCAACTCTCGACGAGACATTTTCGCGAGGTAAGACAGATTATACTGCATTCTTATCAAGCTCATTGTCTTCAGCAAAGATAGTTGCTGTTGCAGAGGATTCCAAAGCAACGATCTCCTACAATGCTAATCCTCTAACTCTATTGACAGGAGAGAATACAGCAAGAATAACTGTCAAAGCGGAGGATGGCACTGAAAAAACCTATACCATAACTATATGGAGAGGGAATACCAGCATAAATACGCTGGATTCTGTT
>JAKJFY010000374.1:0-595 GCA_022704665.1 Spirochaetota bacterium
ATCGAGGAGCGAAGAACTTTCCGGGCGTAAGCCAGAGTATCGGCTCATCGACGACAGCGAGTTGCTTTTGACAATCTATGCTGCCGGATAATGAATGGTCGAGTTTTGTGTCTCACAAAATCACTTTTATGAGGCACAAAGACTTTTGTCGTGAATATATGAGACGCTAATAGCCTCGCGTACCGCCAAGTGTCGCGCAACGAGACTATCACGAGCCTTCTTGCACGCTGTCCAATAAAAGGCGACTGGACTCGTCGCAGCCAGATCATGAATAAGCGCGGAGAAGGTGTACCATTGCTCTTATCGAGGAGCAAAGAACTTTCGTAAGCGTGCATTTCTCCCCGTTCTCAGCGGGCAAGAATACTGAGAAAGAGTAAGAAGGCTTCAAAAGGTTTCAGTACGAATTCGGCTCAAGATTGTAGGGCAATAAGGCACGCTTTGCTTCCAAATCCTTTGCGCGCGGCAAGGTGTCGAAAAGGTAACAAAGATATTTGTAGGGCTCATGCCCGTTCGCCTTTGCCGTCTCAAGAAGACTGTAAAGCCCTGCACTCGTGTGCGCCCCTAATGCCGTGTTCGAGAAAAGCCAGTTCTTCCT
>JAKJFY010000375.1:0-594 GCA_022704665.1 Spirochaetota bacterium
CAAAGAAATAATAGTGCCAGGGGATGGCCAGTCTCTATGGACCCTTACCCATGCGTCGGACTTTGCGGTGGGCCTTGTCGGGCTCTTAGGAAACCCTGCCGCGCTTTCGGAAGCTTTTCATATAACTTCGGATGAACACCTAACATGGGATGCAATATGCACAATCATTGCAGAAGAGCTTGGCGTAAGCCCCAGAATTGTTCATATACCCTCGGATTACATTGCCAGAATAAATCCCGAGCGCGGAGCGGGGCTCCTTGGCGATAAGGCTGTATCAGTGCTCTTCGACAATTCCAAAATCCGGCGATTCGTGCCTGAATTCAAACCGCGTATTACTTTTAGAAAGGGCATTCGGCACTCGCTTGCTTGGTTCGATGCCCATCCGCAGTCGAAAATTCCTGATCCCATCATGAACAAGGAGATGGACACAATTTTGGGATATTGGAATAAGGGGCTCACGGTGCTAAATACGATGGACAATTGAGCTTTCTGCAGGCTTCTGTCCATTACGATGGACAAAAATCTTTCGACGGGATTGACTGGATTTTCGGGATTTCCATGATAGATAGCGGATATTTTGCTTTCCTATGTTTA
>JAKJFY010000037.1:0-15417 GCA_022704665.1 Spirochaetota bacterium
AATGCCGCCACTATATTCGGTGCCAATTTCTCTAAGGCAAGATAATTGAAGATTGGCTGGACATTCATAAGAATAAAACCGCTGACCCACCCTATTATCTCGCCATGCTTTATACTTTCGCCGCGACGCTTCGCAGACAACCAATGCACATGCTTCTTTTGAAGGGAAAAGCCTAGAGACAAGAGGAAGTTCCCAAAAAGTGCAGCAAAATAGGCGGTAATGGTGTTCATAATCTGCTTGCTCTCTGCCTAATCGAATCAAAAAGCCAAGCATATTCGCTTTCGGGCCTGTAAAAAACTGCAGGTGTACCAAAAGGAGCATGAACGGTAACCTTGCCCGCAGGATATATCCTGGATGTCCAGAGATGTATCCAACTTCCTTTAGGCAGAATCAGTGAGCAGAATTCATCTTTGCTTGCCATATTAGGCGCAAAAACAAGATCAGGCCCCGAAAAGAGCATGTTATCGCTTTTAGCATAACCGTAATCATCTGGAAATAGAATCGAGGGATGAAAGATGGCGGGTATTCCTTCATCTGTCCATCGCTTTTCGCAGAATTGCCAATATTGAGCAAGGCTAGAACGTATCTTAGCATAACGATTTTGAGCACGTCTCTTCCTATTGTTTCCGAGCTCGAGGTTCATTGGAATTTCTCTTCTAAAAAGAAGAGGAAGAGCAATATCAGGCTGACATAGCATTAAATCTGCTATCTTCCAATCTTCGTGCCCTTGTGCATCTTTTGCTATTGAAAAATTCAATTCTTGAAAATCGCTGGGTTTTGCTCCAGAGAAAGAGAGCGACCCAAATAATCCCGCAGCATCTTTTTGTCTAAAGCTTTCGATTCCTTCTTTGGGTTCCAAATCTTGAGACATCTCATTCCAGCGAGCTGTATGCTCATCTTTCAGTGTCCAAATATGCCAAAGCTGGCAAGCTTGCATCGGGTTCTGAGCATAGCCAAGATATACTGCTGCAGGCAGTTCGAGCGACAATTCTACTGCCCCATTTATAAAGGAGCAGAGACGTTTTCCTGACGATTCACAGAGCAAAAATCTTCCATCTAGTGCAAATGCGGCAGCCTTTTTGCCCTGCTTTAGATCTATGCTTCCCTTCAGGGCATGAGATGATCGAGGACCAAGTCCACTCCATTTAGCGCTAGATATATCTAGAAATCGAATCTTCACCGCATCGATCTTTGAGTCTAAAGAAGAAAAATCGAGCATAAAAATCGAGCCATGATCACCAAACTCCTGAAATTCTTCTCGCATTGAAAGGCCTTCCGAAAAGGCTAAAAATGCACTGTCCTTAGACGCCATGGATGGCGTGCAGCTTCCTGCGCCTCTCCATGCTGACCATATTTCCCCTGATCGATGAGCAAAAATAGCCGGCCGCTTTATTGTGTGCCATAGAAGCCGCTGGCCTGCAATGGTGATGACAAAACCTTGTTTCCAATTCTCGAATGAAATCAAAGCAAGTCTCCGATATCCGCGCGATGACCTTGCAGCCACTAATCTTGGCTGTAATGCATAAAAGGTTCGATATGATTACCATATACAATCGGAGCAGGATGAGCAACACCATTTATTATTTGCATTCATTAAAAACATAGTGTATAATTTAAAAATCTTAGCTTTTATTTCATGCCAAATATTTTGTACGGGAGGTGAAGAAGCATGAAAAGATTCTTAGTACTTGGAATTTGTCTGCTTATGGCAACCAGCGCATTCGCCCAGCAGCAATTCATTACAATTGCGACTGGCGGCACTGCGGGTACTTATTTCCCACTCGGTGGTGCGCTTGCTGACGTCTGGAATAAGAATATCCCCAAGATGAACGCAACAGCCCAAGCAACAGGCGCTTCTATTGCCAACATAAATCTGCTCAAGGGGGGCAATGTTGACGTAATTTTCACTCAGAACGATGTCGCAAGCTATTCTTACAATGGTACTGAATTGCTGAAAGATCAAGCTTATAAGGACCTACGCGGTATGGCTTGTCTGTATAACGAAACAATTCAGCTCGTTGCTCTAGAATCCAGTGGCATCAAAACCATAACCGACCTGAAGGGGAAGAAGGTATCCGTAGGCGCTGCAGGTTCTGGAACAGAAGCCAATGCTCGTCAGATCCTTGAGTCTGCTGGCTTGACCTACAATGACATCAAGGTCCAATATCTGTCTTTTGGTGAATCCGCAAACAACATGAAAGATGGCAATATCGATGCTGCTTTCAATACAGCTGGAATCCCGACAGCAGCCATTCAGGATCTTGCTGTTTCCAAAAAGATGGTTCTTGTGCCTATAGATGGTCAGGTTGCAACAAAACTCATGGCCAAATATCCATTCTATGCGTTACAAATAGTGCCAGCGGGTACCTATCAGGGGCAAAACCAGAATGTAACCACAGTTGCGGTCAAATCAATGCTCGCCGTGAGCAGCAAGTTGAGCACAGACTTGGTATACAAAATGCTCGAAACCATGTACGCGAATACCGACAGACTGATTGCTGCACATTCTCAAGGAAAGAACATCAAAATCGAATCTGCACTTGAGGGTATGTCGATTCCTCTGCATGCCGGAGCAGAAAAGTATTTCAAAGAAAAGGGTGTCATAAAGTAAGATTAGAATTATCAACTTACAGAACACCAAAACGCTGAGGACGGCGCGGAACTCCTTCGTTTCGCGCCGTTTATTCAATCAAGAACAACATGAAACAAGGGAGGAAAAGGGGCAAAAAATTGCTCTTGGGGTGTTTGATCTTGATCATAGCCCTGAGTGTTATCGCTATGAATCTTAGGATCGTGTCAGTCTTGATCCTAAAAAATGGCCAAAACAAGACGGTTGCACGATTACCTCTCTATGATGGACAATTCATCCATCATTATATTCATTCGGTTCATAAGACTGCGGTCGATGAATACTTCCAAATAAAAGGAAGAAATCTCGAGCTTTTTCAAGTGAAGTATGACACATATGGCGTTGGCATGCCTTCTGATGGTGGGGAGGCTTTTACTATTGAAGATGGTCGTTTTGTCGTAAAGATGCACCGAACATTCTCCAATATCCCCATCCGAGTGTCTATTGTTCCTCAACATGGAGTCATAGTTGAGAACGAACTTTTGCCTTTTACAATGTGGATGCTGCCAGAATCAGAAGTTATCCTCTCCGCGGGGAGAATGCTGATATTTTACAATGGGAGGAGTTCTCCAAAATGAGTGATTTACCAATACATGAGCAGGAAACTACCACCGATGCTCAAGAGATTTTGAAGAAATTCGACAAGGAGTCCAATTATAGGATCTATTCGGGTTTCTTTGCAAAATTCGTCTCAGCATTGGCGATTGCATTTTCTGTATTCCAGCTCTATACAGCGATTTTTGGAGTTTTAGATGCAATGCTCCAGAGATCGGTCCACCTTTCATTCGGCCTAGCACTTATATATCTCCTTTACCCTGCTAGCAAGAAATGGTCCTTTACTAAGCTACATCCGCTAGATGCATTTCTTGCGGTCGCAGGAGCGCTTGCTCCTATGTACATCATTATAAACTATCAAAAGTTGGTATTGAGGGCAGGAACAGCTACTCCGATGGACATCGTTTTTGGCGTCATAGGAATATTGCTTGTGCTAGAGGCTGCGCGCCGTGTTGTTGGTGTGCCCATGGTGGTAATTGCGGTTGTCTTTATCATCTATGCCTTTATTGGCCCATATATACCAGGCAAACTAGCACACAGAGGGGCAAATTTTGAGACTCTGGTGCAACATTTGTTTTATACAACCGAAGGTGTTTTTGGGATCCCAATTGGCGTCTCGAGTACCTTTATATTTCTCTTTATTCTCTTTGGCGCATTTCTTGAAAGAACCGGTCTTGGTCAACTTTTCATCGACCTTGCTAATTCTGTTGCAGGCTGGGCAGCAGGAGGTCCTGCAAAGGTCGCAGTAATCTCTAGCGCTCTATTGGGTACAGTCTCGGGCTCATCTGTCGCGAATGTAGTGGGAACAGGCTCTTTTACCATTCCGATGATGAAACGCCTCGGATACAAGCCTGAATTTGCCGGTGCTGTGGAGGCAACGGCTTCTACAGGCGGCCAGTTGATGCCGCCAATAATGGGTGCTGCCGCATTCTTGATGGCAGAATTTACTGGTATCCCTTATTCTCGAATAATTGGTGCAGCAGTCGTTCCTGCGATACTCTATTATTTTGGCGTCTGGGCTGGTGTGCACTTCGAAGCCAAGAAAAATGGACTCAGAGGACTGAATCGAGAAGAACTGCCAAAACTCAAGATAGTAATCAAGGAAAGAGGACATCTAATTATTCCTCTAATAGCAATAATCTATCTGCTAGTATCGGGATATACACCGATGAGAGCTGCACTTTGGGCTATAGTTCTGTCCATAATATCGTCTTGGCTAAAGAAAAGTACGCGCATTCCTCCGATAGAAATTGTGCGAGCCTTGGAAGCTGGTGCCCGCGCTGCCTTAGGAGTTCTCGCAGCCACCGCTTGCGCAGGTATCATCATAGGGGTTGTGACTCTAACGGGTCTTGGCCTCAAGCTCGGATCGGTGCTGGTGGATATAGCTGGAGGGATGCTCATTCCAACACTATTCTTTACAATGCTCACATCGCTAATACTTGGAATGGGAGTGCCGACTACCGCAAACTATGTTATCACTTCGACAATTACTGCTCCTGCTGTCATTATCCTCTTATCAAGAAAAGCGGGCTTAGATCCTTATGCTGTGGCGCCTGCGAATATTATTCTACCTGCTCACATGTTTGCATTCTATTTTGGTATTATTGCAGATGTAACGCCTCCGGTTGCCCTGGCGGCCTTTGCGGGAGCAGGTATTGCAAAGGCCAATCCAATGAAAACAGGCCTAAATGCATCGAAGCTTGCCATCGCAGCCTTCTTGGTGCCATACATATTCGTTATGAATCCTCAGATGCTTTTGTTCAACATCAACTTATTCTCTTTTATCTGGATGCTGATCACAAGCCTTATTGGAATCGTAGCTGTCGCTTCTGCGGTAAACGGATGGCTCATGACGAATACTGTTTGGTATGAGAGAGTACTAGGATTTGTAGGCGGAGTATTGCTGATAGATCCAGGCCTTACGACCGATTTAGTAGGAATTGGACTTGTAGTATTATTGTTCATCAGTCAATACCTGCGATCTAAAAAATTGAAAGTGAAAGCCTCGCCTTGATCGGCTCTATGGTGGTACTTCAATATAAAGACTAAAAAGAGATTAAAAATTCTAAAAAAGAGGCTGTCATTTACAATTTGGCAGCCTCTTTTTTTGAATATATCCTCTTACCGAGGCTTCTCAGAGATAAGATTCAGCCGTCTTGAGGATATCGGCAAAAACGCCGCCTGCCGTCACTTCTGCTCCTGCGCCTGGCCCACGTATGACAAGCGGGTTTTGAGAATAGCGCTTTGAAGTGATAACCACCATATTATCTGTACCTGACAGACTATAAAATGGACTATCGGGTCCGAATGAGGAGAGCGAAAGGCGCGCTTCCATCGGTGTGACTATTGCAACATAGCGCAAGGCACCTCCAGATCGAGATGCCGAATCGTAGCACTTTCTCATCATTTCATCCATTTCTGGTAAGAGTGTTAGGAATTCTTCGATAGATGTAGCATCTGTTATTCTTTTTGTAACAAGGGATTCTACCTGTATTAGCGATTCTTCCAATGGAAAACCGGCTTCGCGCGCCAGAATGATCATTTTTCGAACTATATCTTTTGCGCTCAAGTCATCGCGCGGATCTGGCTCCGTATATCCACGTAGCTTAGCTTCCGTAACAAGATCTGAAAAGGAATTACCCTCTCTAAGATTGTTGAAAATGAAACTGATGGTTCCGGATAGTACTGCTTCTATCCTTAGAATTTCATCGCCTGATGCCACTAGGTCTTGAATCGTGCCAATTACTGGTAGACCAGCCCCCACTGTTGTCTCGTAACGATAAGGCACATCCAACTCGCGCGCAATATTCATCAGTCTATGATAATTGTGCAATGAGCCGCTATTTGCTCGCTTATTCGGTGTTACCACTGAGACCGAAGAGGAAAGCAGGATCTCATAGTGTTTTGTTATATCTTCACTCGCCGTACAGTCGCAGAAACAAGCATTCTGCAGATTGAGGCTGAGTATCTCTTGGATAAACGCTGAGATATCGGTCTTCTTGCCTGACTCTAGTGCATCTCTCCAATTTTCTAGATCGATTCCCCTGGAATCTATCAGCATATGGCGTGAATTAGCAATACCTGCTATCTGCACACGAATAGAGCGATCTCGGAAAAGCCTCTCATGCTGCGCCGCCACCTGTGCAAGCAATGTTCCGCCGATCAGCCCTGTTCCCACGAGAAAAACATTGACGGTGCGTACGCCTGCAAGGAAAAAAGCATCGTGGATGGAACACATAGCCTTGTTTCTATCTTTAGCACCTATTACGATTGATATATTCAGCTCAGAGGACCCCTGAGCAATGGCAACGACATTTATGCCATTTCTGCCCAGGGCTTTAAAGACACGCCCTGAGATTCCGACTCTGTGTTTCATCATTTCACCGACAACTGCAATTATGCTGAGACCTTGCTCAATGGATGGGCTCTGAATGGTACCCGTACCGATCTCATATTTGAATTCTTCTTCAAGAGCAAGAACCCCTTTTTCTGCATCCTGAGGAAGCACGGCGCAGCAAATGGAGAGCTCGCTCGATCCTTGCGTTATTAGAATTATATTTATGCCTGCAGAGGCAAGGGCAGCGAACATTCTCGCGGCGATGCCAGCAACACCTGGCAAACCTGGCCCCTGCAACAGAAGAAGTGAGATAGAGGGAATGGCGGCAATACCGCGGATAGGCCAGTTACTTGATACACCTTGTTTTACAATTCTTGTCCCTGGCTTATCCGGGCTAAAGGTATTGAGTATCCGAACAGGAATATCTCGATCCATTGCAGGCAGAATAGCCGGCGGATGCAAGACCTTCGCGCCGAAATGAGACATCTCCATGGCTTCGAGATAGGATAATTCCGGAACGACAAATGCATCGGGAACCGCACGAGGATCGGCTGTCATGATACCATCTACATCGGTCCATATCTGAATTTCTTCAGCCCCAAGGCATGCTGCTAGAATGCTTGCGGTAAGGTCCGATCCTCCTCGACCCAGTGTTGTCGTTACCCCCTCTATTGTTGAGGTAATAAACCCTGTTACTACAGCAATATGCGTAAAATCAGCAAAAAAGGATTTAACTCGTGGTATTGTCTCCGATTCGAGCCAATGAGCAGCGCCGAATTTATCATCGGTTACGATAAGCTTTCGAGCATCAACAACCTCGGCGTTTAAGCCCGCTTGAGACAATATCCGTGCAATTAAGGCTGCACTCAATCTCTCTCCGTAGGACGCAACCAGATCGAGAGTCCTTGGCGATAAGTCTTGTACTAACGATATACCAAGCAGTAGAGAAGAAAGCTCGTCTAGAAGGGCTTTTATCTCCCCTGTGGCACTTTCTCTATACTGGGACTTCAGAAGAGCCGAGATCATCGAATAATGTCGTTCTCTAATGGAAACAAATTTGGACTGCCAATCTCCGCCTTCGCTTGCCAATTTCGCTGAAGCGATAAGCACATCGGTGATGCCAGAGAGAGCCGACACAACTAGAATCTTTTCGCATGATTTCTGCACAATGCTCGCCAGTGACTTCAAAGCCTCAATGCTGCCTGTAGATGTACCGCCAAATTTCAGAATCTTCATGATCCCTCCTATTGGCGGCTACTATAACAGAATAAAACGATAAGCGAAAAGACTATTGTATTACGAATTTATATATATTGCCTGAAAACTAAGCACAATAAATCCTGCGCCTAGTTTTCCTTATCCAAAACCAGCTAGGCAAGTTTCATCCAAGCACCGAAAGAAAGACTCCCGCTGCAACTGCCGAACCAATGACTCCTGCGACATTTGGACCCATAGCATGCATAAGCAGGAAGTTGGTTGGATCTTCTTTGGAGCCTACAACCTGACTCACCCGTGCCGCCATCGGCACAGCCGAGACACCCGCGGAACCTATTAGAGGATTTACCTTTCCACCAGTGACCCAATACATGATCTTTCCGAAGAACACTCCTCCAGCTGTTCCACAGGAAAAAGCAAAAAGTCCAAGTCCAATTATCATCAGAGTCTGTGGGTTGAGAAAACGCTCGGCACTTGCGGTCGAGCCGACCGACACTCCCAGAAAAATCGTGAGAATATTGATTAGCGCATGCTGAGCGGTATCAGAGAGCCTATCCGTAACGCCAGTCTCCCTGAACAGGTTGCCAATCATAAGTGAGCCCACAAGAGTAACGGCTGCAGGCAGCAAGAGCCCTATCAAGATAGTGACAAATATGGGAAACACGATCCGTTCAGCTTTGGAAACTTCACGAAGCTGGGCCATCTTTACCAGCCGTTCCTTTTTGGTTGTGAGTCCTCTCATAATAGGAGGCTGGATTAGTGGTACAAGTGCCATATAGGAGTACGCGGCAATGGCGACAGGACCTAGGAGCTCGGGTTTTAAACGCGAAGTGACATAGATTGCGGTTGGGCCATCTGCGCCTCCAATGATCCCAATGCTAGCGCAGGCTTTGAGGTCAAACCCTAAATAGTAAGCTGCGATAAAGGGAATAAAAATACCTAACTGAGCTGCAGCGCCTAGAAGAAGGCTCCAGGGATTTGCGATTAGAGGCCCGAAATCGGTCATTGCGCCTATACCAAGAAAAATAAGCGGCGGATATATTCCAAGCCTTACGCCTTCGTACAAATAATAGATAAGACCACCAGCAAGGCCATCCTTAGGCCCATCGGTAATACCACTCATAGGAATATTGGCTAGAAGCATCCCAAATGCAATAGGAACTAGCAGAAGAGGCTCGAATTCTCGGGCAATGCCAAGATATAGAAGCACACAGGATACAATGAGCATTATAAGCTGCCCCCAGGTCATTGCGATAAAACCTGTCGAAGCAATAAAATGAGACAAGAACTGTTCCATCTAGGAATCCCCCTAGTCTATGCTAGATCAATAAGTGGATCGCCAGTGTTCACTGCAGCGCTTGCAGGAACGCGAAGCGCAACGACCGTACCATCCTGCGGAGCAACAATTTCATTCTCCATTTTCATGGCCTCTAACAGAAGAAGAACATCGCCACGCTTCACTTTTTGGCCAACTATTACTTTGAACGCAATAACGGTTCCTGGCATTGGAGCTTTAACCGTTAGGACGGAGCCGTTGTTTACGGGCGCTGTATTGGATGTATTGGAAGAACCCTGTTCAGAGGCAGGAACAGCACTCGCGGGCGAGCTCGCACTTGCCGCAGGCTGAACATTCGCTGGCGGTGCGGAATAAGAAACAGGGTTTACACCAAATCCACTTCCAGGGGTGTACCGTGCTCCACTGAGCTCCTCGACTGTTACATCATAAGATTTACCATTAACCGTAATTCTATACTGTTTCATAATATATATCTCCTCAACAATTCTAGCGTTCTTTGCGGGAAAGGCGCTCCACTCTACCCCATATCGGGGTGTTGAAGCCTTCGACGCTCTCAGCTGGTGACTGACGCACCTGCGTAATTGAAAAACTACCGAGTCTCGAACCGCTCGCTTCGGCTACTGCCGCGGCAAGAACAGCGATCAATGCATCATCTTCCTGCACGGCTTGGCTGCTAGCTGGTTGAGCTTGTTTTTTTGTAACTTCGACTATCTGCGGCAATGGTGCGGGGTGTTCATGTTCTCTGCGCTTTGTGGCTGCAAAGAAACGTGGAAAAGCCAGTAGAAAAAAAATCATTATGAATAGCGATACAAAGACCGTTATAAGTCCGACAATCATTATCATCCATGGGTTTGTCATGGTAGACCTCTCAAACAGGAATATTCCCATGCTTGCGCGAAGGCAGATTCTGTCTCTTTCCAAGCAATGTATTCAATGCATTGCATAGACGCATTCGGGTATGAGCTGGATCGATGACATCGTCGACATAGCCTCGCGATGCTGCTTGATAGGGATTCGCAAAGCTGCGTTTATATTCTTCTATCTTTTCTTTGCGGGTCGCTTCTGGGTCAGAAGACTCTTCGATCTCTTTCTTAAAGATGATATTCGCCGCGCCCTCGGGGCCCATTACGGCAATTTCCGCTGTTGGCCAAGCAAAGACTTGATCAGCACCGAGGTGCCGTGAGCACATGGCGATATAAGCTCCACCATAGGCCTTGCGCAGAATAACTGTCACCTTAGGCACAGATGCTTCTGAGTAAGCATAGAGAAGCTTTGCTCCATGCCTAATGACACCGCCATGCTCCTGCCCTACGCCTGGAAGATAACCAGCGGTATCAGACAGAGTAAGAAGCGGCACATTGAATGCATCGCAGAATCGGATAAAACGTGCGGCCTTATCGGATGCATTAATATCCAGCACACCCGCTAGATGCTTGGGCTGATTCGCTATTATACCTATGGAACGGCCAGCAAGGCGCGCAAAGCCTGTCACTATATTCTTTGCATATCCAGGCTGGACCTCAAAAAAGTCTCCAGCGTCCACCAACCGAATTATAATATCCCGAACATCATAAGGCTTGTTTGGAGAATCCGGCATTAGCTCTGCGATCGAATCATCCACACGAGTCGGATCGTCCCCGATCTCTATCATGGGAGGGTCTTCTATGTTGTTCTGGGGTAGATAGGATAGTAGCTTTCTGATTGCTTCGAAGGTCGACTGCTCATCGGGAAAGCTGAAATGCGATACTCCCGAGACTTCTGAGTGTATTCTAGCGCCTCCAAGTTCTTCCGGACTGACTTCTTCGCCAGTTACTGCTTTTATGACCTGAGGGCCCGTGATGAACATATTGCTCGACCCCTCTGTCATGAAAACAAAATCTGTCAAAGCCGGCGAATAGACAGCTCCTCCAGCACAAGGCCCCATAATCACCGAAATCTGAGGGATAACTCCAGATGCTAGCGTATTGCGATAAAAAATATCACCATAGCCTGAGAGAGCATCTACGCCTTCTTGTATTCTCGCCCCGCCAGAGTCGTTTATTCCAATCAATGGACAACCGATTTTTACTGCGAGATCCATGACCTTGCATATTTTTGCTGCATGCATCTCACCAAGGCTTCCGCCCATCACCGTAAAATCCTGTGCAAAAACACAGACATTTCTGCCATTGACCATTCCATAGCCTGTAACGACACCTTCACCAGGAGCATCGATCTTGTCCATACCGAGCTCGGTCGCCCGATGTTCGACAAAGGCATCGAGTTCCACGAAGGTGCCTGGATCTAACAGCATTTCGATCCTTTCGCGAGCAGTCATCTTGCCTTTAGCATGTTGCGCAGCAACCCTTTTAGGGCCGCCTCCAGCAAGCACTCTTGCTCGGCGCTCCTCTAGTTCCTTCAACTTTTCTTCCATACCGACCATCCTTGTTGTAATGCCTCCAGCGAGGAGGCTGCTTTCTACGACAGTAATTTAGAGCGAATTCTACGTTCGTTCGCAGAGTTCGACAAGCACGCCACCCGTCGCTTTGGGGTGGATAAAAGCTATACGGGCTCCTCCCGCTCCGTATCTGGGCTCCTCATCGATTAGCCTTACGCCTTTTGCTTTGAGCTCAGATAATGCCTCATCGATATTTTCGACGCGGAAAGCTAGATGATGGACTCCTTGCCCTTTGGTGGCGATGAATTTGCCGATCGGACCTTCTGGATCGGTAGATTCAAGAAGCTCGATCTCCGTGTCTCCTATTGGCATAAAGGCGGTCTTAACCTTTTGATCCAATACTTCTTCGATACCATTCAGAGGAAGACCTAGTGTGGCTCCCCATACCGAGAGAGCCATATCGATTTTTTCGACCGCTATGCCGATATGATCAATCTTGAAGACTTTCATATGCTGCTCCTTTTGTCTGCTTTACCTGAATCGTATTAAAAAGCGCCATTCCAGCGCTGTAGACATCCAGTTTTCGAAAAAATACCTGCTCTGCTAAATTGTCGCGAAGCTCTGAGACTGGAGGACTGTCCAACACTTGGCCTACTTCATCGAAAATGAATTGGCCTAGCTGGTATTTTATAGATTCGAGACGCTTTTTATCGAGCTCGCCAGTTTGCTTTAGTAACTCGAAGTGCTGAATTATAGCTTCAGAAAGCTGGGCGACGCCAGCTCCTGTTGCGGCAATGGTTTTTAGCACCGGAGGAATCGGAATCTGTTGCGAGCCAAAATATGCTGGTATACTAGAATCCCCTTCCATAGAAGGACCTGCCTCTTCGGCGCTAATGCTAAACCCTTCCATAAGACCAGCATGATGCATGAAATTAGGATCACGCGCAGCCAGCGTGTCCGGACCTCCGGAAGGCGCTTGTCCTCGACTCAGTTGAGCCTGGGTCTCGAGCATGGCCCTGAGTTCGCGCACTAACCTATCTGCTCCATCTCGATCCGCCTTGTTCACAACAAAGATGTCGCCAATCTCCATAATGCCTGCCTTGATAACCTGGATATCGTCTCCAAGGCCCGGCACTGAGATGAGAACAACAGTGTCGGCGACTCTCACTATATCTATCTCTGACTGCCCGACTCCAACAGTCTCGACAAGGATGATGTCATAGCCTGCTGCGTCGAGAACTTTAATTGCAGCGTGAGTAGCCTTAGAGATACCGCCCAGGCTGCCTCGCGTAGCAAGGCTCCGAATAAAAACACCTGCATCTGTTGCATGGCTCTGCATCCTAAGCCTATCGCCCAAAATCGCCCCACCGGAAAATGGACTTGTAGGATCGACGGCTAGAACACCCACCTTCCTGCCCTTAGCCCTAAACTGCGAAATCAGTTTATCGACTAGAGTGCTTTTACCGGCGCCGGGGGGGCCTGTTATGCCAACGACCTGTGCAACGCCCTCATGGTCTTTTAGGCGATAGAGGGCAGCATAGGCTTCTCGGTCCTGATTCTCCAAAAGAGTAATAAGTCGAGCTATCGCCCGCATATCGCCTTTTATGCAGCTGCCCACAAGTTCATTCATGAATAGAGAACTCCATTTTGACGCTATTTATCGATCTAGTGGCCGCTTCAAATTCGATCTGATGAATTCTATTGTTTTCGATGTAGGCGTTCCAGGGCCAAAAATCTCCGCGATTCCCTTGGATTTTAAGAAAGGAATATCCTCTTCCGGAATCACTCCCCCACCAAAAACTAGAACATCCTCCACGCCTCGTTCTTTCAAAAGCTCAACCACTCGCGGAAAAAGGTGATTGTGTGCTCCGGAAAGGATAGATAGCGCAATTACATCTACATCTTCCTGGATCGCCGCATTGACTATCTGCTCGGGAGTCTGCCGTAGACCTGTGTATATCACTTCCATGCCGGCATCGCGCAGAGCGCGGGCGATAACCTTTGCGCCTCTATCGTGTCCGTCGAGGCCTGGCTTAGCTACCAATACTCTGATTTTTCTCTCCATGTTCGCCCCCATTTAGAACATCACATTAGGCTGATATTCGCCAAATTCCTCGCGGAGTACTCCACATATCTCTCCGAGGGTAGCATAGGCACGCACAGCCTCAAGTATTGGGAACATGAGATTTTCTGTTCCCCTAGCTGTGTTCCTCAATGAAGCAAGGGCAGAAATCACTATATTATTGTCCCGGCGCGCTCTGAGTGCGGAAAGTCTCCCTTTCTGGCGCTCTCCGACTGCAGGGTCCACGCGCAAAAGACCCTTGGGTGGCTTTTCCTCTACCTGGAATTTGTTGAGCCCTACGATTATCCGCTCGCCCTTTTCAACATCCATCTGCCATTGATATGCGGAATCCTGAATCTCCTTCTGAATATACCCCTGCTCGATGGCCTTAACCGCCCCTCCCATATTGTCTATGTGCTTAAGGTATTGTAGGGCTTCCTTTTCTATGCGATCGGTGAGGCTTTCTATATAGTATGAGCCAGCCAGCGGATCTACGGTCTCCGCGACACCGGATTCATATGCGATTATCTGTTGGGTGCGAAGCGCTATTCGCACAGCTTCCTCGGTAGGAAGAGCTAGTGCCTCATCGCGGGAATTGGTATGGAGGGATTGCGTACCGCCCAGCACCGCGGCCAGCGCCTGAATCGTTACGCGGATGATGTTGTTGTCGGGCTGCTGGGCGGTTAGGGTGGAACCGGCGGTTTGGGTATGGAAGCGAAGCATCCAGCTCTTTGGATTCTTGGCACCAAAGCGCTCACGCATTATGTAGGCCCAAATCCTGCGAGCTGCACGGAATTTGGCCACTTCCTCGAAAAGATCATTATGAGAATTGAAAAAGAAAGACAAGCGAGGTGCAAATTCATCTACATCTAGACCAGCTTTTATGGCAGCTTCGACATAGGCTATACCATCAGCCAGAGTAAAAGCCACCTCCTGGACGGCGGTTGCGCCTGCTTCTCGAATGTGATAGCCAGAAATAGAAATGGTATTCCAGTTTGGCACATTTTTAGAACAATATTCGAATGTATCTGTGATGAGCCTCATAGAAGGCTTTGGCGGGAAAATATAGGTACCTCGGGCAATGTATTCCTTCAAGATATCGTTCTGAATCGTGCCATTTAGCTTCTCAGCACTGATTCCCTGCTTCTCGGCCACGACAATATACATGGCTAAAAGCACGGAAGCAGGGGCATTTATAGTCATGCTTGTGGAGACTCTATCGAGCGGGATGCCATCGAATAGCACTTCCATGTCCTCTAATGAGTCGATTGCCACACCCACTTTCCCCACTTCTCCTTCCGATAGGGGGTGATCTGAATCATATCCAATCTGGGTGGGCAGATCGAAAGCCACCGAAAGCCCTGTTTGGCCCTGCTCGAGCAAATATTTGTAGCGCTTATTGGATTCTTCCGCGGTACCAAAACCTGCATACTGCCGCATGGTCCATAGCCTACCCCGATACATGGTCGGTTGAACTCCTCGCGTAAAGGGGAATTCGCCCGGCAATCCTAGCTGCTTGGCATAATCGAAGTCTTTTTGATCAAGCGGAGTATATACTCGATTGATTGGAGCATTAGATCCCGTTACAAATCGTTTCTTACGCTCAGGATGCTTTTCATTCGCCCTTTCAACCTTTGCGTTCCATTCATTGAAATCCTGCTCAAGTTTATTCAAGTCAGTCATGCTTCCCTCCTCGAGGTCACCAATCTATAGCAGACGGATTTCATATATTAGATGAGTCCAAGTTGAGCTTTTGCTTGCTTGGCCAACAAGAGCCCTTCTTCGAGCGCCGCGATATTTAGCTCTTCGGTTCCTTTTGGCACCCTATTCCTCACGGCTTCTCTTAGTGCTTCTGGACTTGCTACTCCAGATATGCCACCCAATACTCCTAGTGCAACCATATTGGCTACAACTGCTTTTCCTAGTTTTTTTGATGCAGTATCAA
>JAKJFY010000376.1:0-593 GCA_022704665.1 Spirochaetota bacterium
TAAATAATCAGAAAAAGATAGCAATTCTTTTCTTCATCTCACCTTGGAAAAATCATCACAAAATTGTCGTGCACCCAACCGCCACTTCCTCCTTTTCTTTTCTCCGATTCTGTGCTATATGTGGTGATTGCGAATTCTTTTGTAGTATAATGCGCAAAACATTCTTGCCGATAGTATATGGAATCCTGCTAAAGGTATTCTGATGAGATCCTTTTTTTAAGGGAGAGAGTATTCTGTAAGCCGGAAAAAATCATGAGAGATATGATTGGCTTTTTGAAAACTATTAGGATGACGTTAGTAGCTCTCGTGATGGCTGTATTGTGCCCGATTCTTGCCTTTGCGGAAAATGGACTATTCCGCGTGGCCTTCTCCGCCTATCTTCCACCATATCACTTTATCGATGAAAACGGAGAGTATGCCGGTCTCCATATCGACATACTGAACTGGATCGCAAAGAAGAAAAAGATGGATTTGGCCTATCTGGCTTATGAGACAGATGGCGAATGCCTTAGGGCACTAAGAAACGGAGAAGCGGATATTATGCTAGGCTACAAGACAGGGGATAGCGCCGCGGGTGATCTGCAGTATACGGC
>JAKJFY010000377.1:0-593 GCA_022704665.1 Spirochaetota bacterium
TTTCTGCCTCGAAGAGCATTGGCTTTAGCAATTTGCTTGCAAAACCTTTGCCTTGATTCTCTGGTGATACTGCAACCAGCAATAGATACCAATATGGATCCTTGATGAGCTCTTTTCGTATCGAGATTGCATTGAGCTGAAAATGCATCATTTTTTTTATGGTATTAAGGCCAAAGCCAAATAGCGGTAGTCCTATGAAAAGGTCGGACAAGTCAAGTTGATTTTCGTGAGCAAAGGGTCTTTCTGCAATCATTAAACCCTCGATTTTAGGCGAATTTATGTAGATATTTTTTTCATTTTTGTGAAGAAAATATTTGTATAATATCTTTTGTTTAGCTAACCTTTCTTTTTCATTGGGAAAGAAAAAAGCATCCAATTCGTCGTTAAAAAACGCATGAGCACAAAGGCTGGCTGCTCTGGGAAAATCAGAAGCAGGCAGATTCAATGGCTCCATATTCAATGCGTCTATTGGCCAGAGCATAGGCTGGCTATATGCAATCCTTGCTGTATTAATGTATTAAGAGTTAGTTCATTTTATCAAATGGGCTCGAAAGCGAAAAGACAAACATAGTATCGAGAATTGATGTGCACAA
>JAKJFY010000378.1:0-269 GCA_022704665.1 Spirochaetota bacterium
CATTTTCCGTAATGGTCTGAATTCTAGGGCTCAGTATATAATATCATCGTATGGTAGTAACCAGCTGAGACTGATTGGACATTCTCCATCACTTGTACAGGCGTTGATCTGTTACTATTAGTCCCATTGCCAAATTGACCATACCAATTACCGCCTGTCGCAAACAAGCCATAACTAAGAATAATCCACTTCGCATATAGGCTTACATTGCTCGAACCCATGGTAAAGCTAGAGCCAGCTTGATAGCTTAGCGCTGAACCATCTGACTT
>JAKJFY010000378.1:327-593 GCA_022704665.1 Spirochaetota bacterium
GCCAATAGCTATTACTATCAAAAGGAATGATCCCATTTGTTGCACTGTTAGCATCATAAGCAACTTTAAGAAGAGCATATACAGTGATTCCAAAACCTATGCTCCACACTCTATTCCCATCCGCACTAACCGCTGTCACATCAATCTGATAGTAGCCTGTTGACCAGCTGCTACCGCAGCTTAAAGTAGATGTTCTTATTCATTGATCAACACCGTTGACATACCATGCATACTCTATCTCTTCTGATGGATCAGCATTCGTCACG
>JAKJFY010000379.1:0-592 GCA_022704665.1 Spirochaetota bacterium
TCATTGTATTTTTCTCTTGACAGGTGCAGCGCTCTCAGATATGACCCGGGGTCGTCAGTTTTAGTGACCCGCCTCCTGCCTTTAAAAACCTTAATGCTTCAACGTTCAGTAGTCAAGGATCGTTGTCGGGCAGCGAAGCTTTCCACCCGGTACGATTTGCCTTCTATCACAAATTTCACTGCATGATGAACAAGGCGATCCATCGCTGCAGAGCTCATAAGAGGGTTAGAGAAGACTGTTGGCCACTCTCCAAAGTCTCGGTTTGAAGTAATGATGGTTGAGGCTCTTTCGTAACGTTCGCAGAGCACTTCATAGAGGTCGTTTTGCTCTTCTTCTGAGAGCGGTTGCAGGCCAAAGTCATCGAGAATGAGAAGAGGTACCGTCGTAACAATCTTAAGTCTTCTGAGCCGTGAGCCATCAGCATGGCCTGCAGCAACCCAGCGGAAGAGCGGTACAGTTCTACGAAAGAGCACTTCATAGCCACGGCGTACCGCTTCATGGCCGATCGCCTGGGCAAGGTGGCTCTTACCCACTCCTGAGGGGCCCACAAAGAAGACATTCTCTTTATCTTTCATGAAATTGCAAAGGGCAA
>JAKJFY010000380.1:0-590 GCA_022704665.1 Spirochaetota bacterium
AAAGCTTGAGCGAAGGAAACGCAGGCCGTACATAATGCTCAATATAGGACGCACAGTGTTTGGCGTGTTCTTTACCAATGCGAAGTCCTCGAGCAATACGGCCTTCAATGTAGGGCGATGTATCCCAGTCCCAGATTGAGGCGCAATAGTCAGCAAAGAGCGGATCGCTTTTCTTGGATAGTATGCCACCACGTTTGAGAAGCTCTTGCCCTATGAGAAGAGCCCCAGTTCTAGATGTAGGTGGATATCTCTTCTCATCAAGTCCAAGTTCTCGAGCAATGGAGATTGCAGAACGAGGAGAAGAATACCTGCCCTTGTTCTCATCCCAGACCTTGATGTAGTAACGAAACTGTCCTTTTTTGGTTGTAGGTCGTTTAAAAACAGAAACCGGCTTCCGAGCCATTCCCTCCCTCCATTACCAATTTGGGTAACAAATGGGTAACAGTATAGGAATTGAATCGAAATCCGGCTTTTCTGTCTTTTTATAAGTCATAATCTATCAATGACTTATCTTATGGAGAATAGGGGATTCGAACCCCTGACCTATAGATTGCGAACCTATCGCTCTACCAACTGAGCTAATTCCCCGT
>JAKJFY010000381.1:0-590 GCA_022704665.1 Spirochaetota bacterium
CCATGCTTCAAGTATGGCAAGATTCCTGCCTTCTGTCATGTCACCCATACTATTCCATACTATTCCCTGAAGCCCCATTCTTCTTATTGTTCTCATTACATACCTTTACTATTCTTATGGCTAGTCACAGATGGTGATCTTCCAAAAAATAAGCCCCACTTTTATGTTTTCATTCATATGGATATCAATATTAGTTACCTGATATTAGATTATCGATCCTTTTCCTGTAAGAGTCGAATCTGTTTGAGATCATTGTAAGGATAGATTTTGTTTATCGTATTTCTTCGATTTTTTCTCCAACCAATGTAGTATCGATGGTCTGCATAAGGCGATTGGTATATGGTATATGCTTAGCTTTTTCTTGATAATAGCTTTCCATTGTGCAAATAAATGATTCTGGAACTTTAATATTTCTTGTGTCTTATTGGTATCATACCAATCAAGATAATATCCATTTAACTCACTTGAAAACAATGACTCTCTAGGAAAGGTTAATCCAATTTGCTCGAATACTGCTCCAAGCATTTCTCTATTCGTCAGTTGACAACCATTTTCCTTACCACCGGCAATAAATCCTTTCTTTCCAGATA
>JAKJFY010000382.1:0-590 GCA_022704665.1 Spirochaetota bacterium
TCCCTATACCAGCTTTTCCTTCTTTAATAAACTCCTTCAGTTTGTTCTTGAACATACTATTACCTCAACTCCTTATTCTGCAAATTGAATTTGCAGCTTGTTTTTTAACAGAATCAGATTAAGCTGATTCCATTATTTTTCTACCAAAGCAATTTGCCATTTTGCCCTAAAAAAGGCATATAAGATTTTAGATTAACATTCTCTTAATCATTCTTTACTGGCATTGTACAGTCTGCAGTATAAGAAATGCAAATAAGCAATGACAATACACTGATATATGTAAGAATAGCGAGAAAAATATTATACCGCAGCCTCAGCACTGACTGTCTCAAGAACTTTCTTCGGTAAGGGAATATCCAATGTCCTAAAAATCTCTCTCGCCTCATCGGAAATATCCGAAGTATACCAGATATTCACCTTTTCACTCTCAATGAGTCCTGCACTTATGCTCCCTACTACCTTCTCAATCTGGTACCAGGAAGTATCCAATATATTCTCTGCAGTACGCACAAGGTGTCACAGTCGGTGATAATTTTCCGGTTTTAGTCGGGGAGAATTTTCCGGTTTCTTGTCCATAGCCTGACGTTGTC
>JAKJFY010000383.1:0-590 GCA_022704665.1 Spirochaetota bacterium
AAGAAGAAAACTCTCCCGATACCGTCTGGAAAATGCTCAATGCTCATTGACAAGATATAGAAAAACAAGCCTTGCGCTAACTTTAGATCTTGGAGTCGAGAATGATAAGAAATGTCAAAAAAAGAAATTTGGGATTTAAAGGAAATTTCCAAATTCGAGTATCTCTTCAAGCTGACAATTCAAGCTGACCAATGCAACCTGATTTCCCGCTTTTTGTAACTATGTTGATGAGGGAATTGCAATACCTAGTAATGAAAGAATCTCGCGTTGAGGCTTTGTGACTTCAGTAATGATCGAGCCATATTTCCCTGTATAGCGAATCTGAGTGAGCGGCTCCATCTCAAGGAGTAATTCGCGCACTGTGTACTTCTCAATCAAGGATGAAGTACGCATCTTACTTCTTAACGCACTCGTGAGGATAAGTGCAATGAATTGGACAAAGAGCCTTCCGTCAATGGTCTCTCTCGTATGCATCCGTAGACGCTTCATATCGATGCTATTCTTGAGGTCATCAAAGCATTTCTCCACAATATCCTTATTGCGGTAGACCCAGAGTGCTTCTATTGGGTCTTTGAAGCTCGTACTGAGGA
>JAKJFY010000384.1:0-588 GCA_022704665.1 Spirochaetota bacterium
TTACTAAGTGCGTTATCTGCTCGCTTTGCCTGGCTTATCCTGTCTTGTTTCGTAGTAAGCAAGATATGCAAGATGTCTAAAAAATCATCATCTATCGGATCAAGCTTTGCGCCATTCTTCGCAAGGACAGCTTCGGCGGTCCCTTCCGCCTTTTTAAGATACTCCTGCGGTTTCCCATAGGCGGCAATTTTGGCTTCTTCACGCTGTATTCTAGCTTTATCTTCCTCTATGTAGTTATCCCGAAACTGCTTCTTCGCTTTTACAATAAGCTCTTCCTGGCCAATTTTAAGACTACGCGTGGCCTCTTCCAGAAATTCATGCTTTGCTTTTTCTGCTTTCGGACGGAGAGTCCCCAGCCTCTTTTTGCATCCTTCAGTCCACTTATCATTTTCTACTAAATCACCAGGATTTTCATTTGGTACCATCGATGAACCAATTTCCCGCTCAAATTCACTACTCATCGCTCTTGCTCCTCTATTTTGCCGCTTTGAATTCCAGGGTTTCGCTCTTCCCCTTTGTCTGTAGCTCAGGCAAGCTCGCGATGATTTCTTTCTTGCGCGAATCCAAGAGGCGAAGATAGACCGTGGT
>JAKJFY010000385.1:0-588 GCA_022704665.1 Spirochaetota bacterium
GCTTGCATTCAGAGCTGCGCTCGCACCAAGCGCGGCTTTAGCAAGCACAAAGGGGGAAACATGCATAGATTCGGAGCAAACATGAATACGAACAAGAAATCTAAGTCAGCATTGCAAAAATGCATGAGAATGTCTGCTGTCAAGATAATTCCATGCCTCGATTTCAAAGAAGGTCGAGTTGTCAAAGGCAAGCGATTTCAAAATCTCGTCGATTCTGGAGATCCTCTAGAGCGCGCTCTTATCTATGAAAAGCAAGGAGCTGACGAGCTTGCTTTTCTCGATATCAGCGCCACTATAGAGGGAAGAAAGACCATGGCGCAGGAAGTTGCGCGCATACACCAGGCGATTTCGATTCCTCTCACTGTAGGCGGCGGAATTGCGAGCATCGAGGATGCAGCCCGATTGTTCGAGGCAGGCGCGGACTATGTCTCGATAAACAGCGCTGCTGTGAAAAAACCTGCGATAATCGATGAAATGGCCTCAATATTCGGAACAGAATGCATAGTGGTAGCCATCGATGCTGCACATAATGCATCTATGCCATCGGGATATGAAGTGAAAATCGATGGAGGCTCCAAATCGATGGGT
>JAKJFY010000038.1:0-13990 GCA_022704665.1 Spirochaetota bacterium
TTGTCGACTCTACTGCCTCCTCTTTGATTACCTTGCCTACGCTCTTACCGTTTACTTTCCTTGTGAGAATCCACACCGGTCCATGGCCTTGTGCACCAGGCTGCGCACAGTGGCAGCTTGGCTTGCCACATTTCCTATACACATGCTCAAGACTCCCAGGCCTAAAGGCAGGAAGCTTTGCAATTTCTGCCAATACCTCTTGCTTTTTCTCTGTAAATTCATCCAACGACTGTCTCTGATTTGTCATAGATGCCTCCTTCTTCTGATTATAATATAAATAATCAGAAAAAGATAGCAATTCTTTTCTTCATCTCACCTTGGAAAAATCATCACAAAATTGTCGTGCACCCGGTTGAATTTCTTTTCTTGACAGATAAGAAAAGCGGATTTATTATTACTCATCATGTAATGAGTAGTGCTTTTCGAAGGAGGCGCTTATGAAGAACAAGTGGAAAATGCTATCTTTTGTGGCATTTTTTATTGCGGTGTCTAGTATATGTTTCGCTCAAGTAGGTCCGGCAACGATGAAGAGCGGGACATATACATGGGTAGCAGGAGGCATGGGCGGTGGTTGGTATACGGTCGCGGGCGGATTTGCGAATCTTGTGAACCAAAAAGAGTCGCGGATAACTATCAAAGTTGTTCCTGGTGGCGGACTGACCAATCCCATTATGCTAGCACAGGGCGATGCGGATATCGCTTGGGGAGTAAGCTGGTTGGATAAAGCAGCCTATAATGGTGAAGCGCCATTCTTTAAGAAGGCTTACAAAGAAATATCCTCCATCGCCGGAGGTCTCTCAGCTGATCGATACCACTTTCTCGCAGCGAAGGATCAAAACGTAACTACTGTCGAGGAATTTGTACGGAAAATTAAGAACGGCGAGAAGCTGAAGGTTGTAGGGCCTATGACCGGTACATCGGAATATGTGCTTTTCAACAAAGTACTCGAGTATTATGGCGTGTCTTATGAAACGATTCAGAAGAATGGTGGCACATTCATCCAGGCTATCTATGGTGATATGCCTACTCTTTACAAGGATAGGCATGTTGATTACGCGTTGACCTGCGTAGGCTTGCCAGGAGCAATAATCACAGAGATGTCACTTGGAAGACCATCGATCCTTCTGACGGTAAGCGATGCCTGTGTAGATCATTTTGCTAAGACAATGGGTCTCGTTTCAAGGGATTCAGGCTTGGCAGTGGTACCGGGAGGTACCTATCCTGGAATGCCCAATAATATACAGACACTCGCGCATATAACTGAAATCCTCGTGAGCCCGAAAATGCCTGAAGATGTCGCCTATGTGCTCACCAAAATACTAAACGAGAACAAGCCCGCTCTTGTTCAGATGGGCGCCAGCTACGAAATATTCGATCCTAAGAAAGCCGCCTCTGTAGTCCAGGTTCCTCTTCATCCGGGTGCAGAGCGATATTACAAGGAAGTCGGGACGCTCAAATAGCCCATAAAATTGAAAGCGCAGATAGTCCTTGCTGTCTGCGCTCATTATTGTAAGTTGCAATACCCACTTGTCAAAAGGAAGCCTTATGAGAAAACTATCCGGCCCCCTGAGAAAAATAATCGGAGTCTGGTCCGCGCTGGTGGCTATATTTTATCTTTATACTGCGGTTTTTGGAATATTCCAGCCTAGAATCCAACGAGGTGTCAGTCTCTTTTTTCTTCTACCTCTTGGATTTCTGCTATATCCAGCGACCAAAAAATCGCCTAAGGAAAAACCTAGTGTATTGGACTTTATACTCGCTTTCGCTTCGATGATACCAGCATTGTATGTTATCATTTTCAACAAGCAACTAAATCTGCGTCTGCCTTTGATTGATCCAGTCTCAACGATCGAGATCATTCTTGGGATCATGAATGTTTTGCTTGTTCTTGAGTTAGTGAGGCGGGTGGTTGTCCCAGCTATGGCTATCCTGATATCTGTATTTATATTGTATGTCTGGGTGGCTCCCTATATGAGCGGAGTCTTCTATGCTAGACCTATTTCAATTCCACGCCTTATAGAGATTTTTTTCCTTAATACAGATGTAGGAATATACGGTTCTCTTATGGGGATTATGTCCACTTTTGTAGCTATTTTTGTTATTTTTTCTTGTTTTTTGGAGGGAACCAATACCGGTGTTTTCTTTACAAACTTTGCTTCGAGAATAGCCGGGAAAGGTCCAGGAGGAGGCGCGAAGGTTGCCGCCATAGCCTCCGGCCTCTTCGGAACAATTTCTGGTGTTGGAGTGGCTAACATGTATGCCACTGGTAGCTTCACTATTCCTCTTATGAAGAAGTTGGGTTATGAACCTAAATTTGCTGCCGCAGTTGCTGCAGCATCATCGACAGGAGGCCAGTTCATGCCGCCTGTCATGGGAGCAGCCTCTTTTGTTATGTCGGAAATCACCGGCATACCCTATTGGACAATTGCCATAGGTGCTGCTTTGCCGGCAATATTTTACTATATAAGCATCTTTATGCGGGTGCATTTTATTGCGCTTCGAGACAATCTTAAGCCCATGGATGAGAAAGAGATGCCATCATGGAAGCAACTCATAAGAGATTCCTATCTGCTCCTTCCGCTTGTTGCGCTTGTTGTGATGCTCGCGAGCGGATTTTCTCCATTCAGTTCCTGTACAGTGGCAATCGTCGCAACCTTTGTTCTGAGTTTCCTCAGCAAGAAGACTATGCTAACTCCAAAGAAACTCTATAAGGTACTGGAGAATTCGGGTCTTAGCTGTATCATGTTGGCAATCACATGCGCTGGTGCCGGTATGATCATCAGCGTAATCAACTATACTGGTCTTGGTCTGGGAATTGCTACGATAGTCTCCAGGTTTTCAGGAGGTTTTCTTCTTCCTGCCCTGATTCTCATCATGATTACCTGTATCCTAATGGGTTTGGGCATGCCTTGCACTCCTGCTTATATTATTACAGTAGTCATTGGCGCTCCGGCCATGAATGCGCTCGGCATTAAGACCTTACCAGCCCATCTGTTTGTCTTCTATTTTGCTATCCTAGCAGAACTGACTCCTCCTGATGCTATTGTAGCCTACTGCGCCGCCAGCATTGCAGGATCTGATCCTTGGAAGACAGGTTGGGAAGCCAGTTTTCTTGGCATAATGGGCTACATAATTCCATTTGTTTTTGTGTACAATCGCGCTATTATTCTTGAGGGACCCATATATGCCTCGATTGCCACAAGCATCGTTCTTTTCATTGTGGTAATGCTCAACTCTGCTGCTGTCACGGATTATTTCCTAAAGCCTCTTGGTTTGGTAAAACGAATTTTGCTCTGGGTAATTTCAGCAGCCCTTGTTGTATTCTCTTGCCAGGAAAAGCTCCTTGCTACTTTCAGTATTTCAATGATAGTCATCGTATTTGGTGGGATTATTATCATAACTTACTTTGCAATAAACAATAAGCTCGTAAAGAAATATAAAATGGAGATTGCTCAGATATGATCGTGAAGGGCGGTTATACCAATTACGGGCAAGAGGTGGGGATCTTGATGTTAGAGACTCGTTTTCCCCGTCTGCCTGGGGATATTGGTAATGCAAAGACTTTTCCATTTCCGGTAATGTATTTGACCATTTCTGGTGCCTCTCCGACCAGGATTGTCAAAGAACGCGATTCCACCCTCCTTAAGCCTTTCATAGATGGTGCACGGGAACTCGAAGAGCGCGGAGTCAGAGCGATTACAACGAGCTGTGGTTTTCTCGCACTGTGGCAAGAAGAGCTCGCAGCAGCAGTGAGCATTCCCCTCTTTACATCGAGCCTAATTCAAATACCATTTCTTTTCAGGATTTTCGGCGGAAGAGGTACAATCGGAGTCCTTACTGCCAGGGCTCAGTCTCTGACACAAGAACACTTTGCACAATGTGGAGCGAATAAATTACCGATTGTTATTGCAGGTATGGATGAGAGCCCAGAATTTACGAGAGTATTTCTAGAGGAAGCGAACTCGAAAGAGGATTGCACTATGGATACTGATCGAGTGAGGGATGAGCTGATACTAGCTGCGGGTCGGCTCATCGATGAACATCCCGATATACGAGCTGTTGTCCTTGAGTGCACAAATATGCCTCCTTTTAGAAAAGAGATTGCTAATAAAATTGGTAAACCCGTTTTTGATATCGTGACTCTTACAAAATTCATCTATTCAGGTTTGGTTGCAGATTGGAGAATCTAATGGCTAATATACGATGCGACGCAGCAGTGATTGGCGCTGGAGTAATAGGCATGTCAACTGCGTACGAGCTTTGTAAAAGAAAGAAGAAAGTCATATTGATAGACAAATCAGTAATTGGCGCAGGAGCTTCTGGCGCATGTGATGATATGATTCTCCTTCAATCGAAAAAACCGGGGATCCTTCTCGAGATGGCTTTTAGGAGTCTTGAATTGTTCAAGGCATTAAAGGTCGAATTGCCCTGTGACATCGAATTTGAAAGCAGGGGCGGAACAATCCTTATAGAAAACCAGGCACAGCTTTCCGAAATGGAAGAATTCGTTAAAAGTCAAAATAAATATGGACTTGAAGTTGAGATTATCGATGCCAAAGAATTGAGAGAGCTACAACCTTTTGTTTCTCCTAATATAATTGCGTCTACCTATAGCAAACAGGATTCGCAGGCAAATCCTATGGCGCTCATGAAGGCTCTCTATCTGGCTTCCAAAAAACTAGGTCTTGAATATAAGAGCATGGCTAGACCAATCGAAATTTCCAACCAGCTAGGTCATTGGAAAATAAAGCTAAATAATGACGATGAAGTAGAAGCAGACATTGTAATCAATGCAACAGGCGCATGGGCAAACGAAGTTAATGCTCTTATTGGTATAGACTTGCCTATAGCGCCTCGAAAGGGTCAGGTCATTGTTACAGAAGCAATCCCGAATATTGGGAAGACAAATGTCTGGAGTGCCCAGTATATTGTTTCGAAATTGAAATCGAATCATTCTAAGGAGGGGAAGACCCTTGCGGAGAAATATGGGTTAGGTTTTGCATTCACAGGCACAAGAAACGGCAATTACCTTATTGGCAGCACGCGAGAAAATGTGGGATTCGATAGAACAACGGATCCGGAAGCGCTCGCTCTTCTAGCCAATCAGGTAACCCATTTCTTCCCTGTTATGAAGAAAATCAATTTTATACGCTCATTTGCCGGTCTTCGTCCTTCTACTCCTGATGGGATGCCTTTCCTTGGAGAAATTCGTGAAGCCCCAGGCTTTTTTATCGCCGCTGGCCATGAGGGGGATGGTATTGCGCTGTCTCCGGTGACAGGCGTTCTCATGGCAGACATTGTAGAAGGCAAAAATCCTGAATTCTCAATAGCAGAGTTCAGTCCGTCTAGGTTTTCCACAAATGCTCTTGGAGCGAAATCTTGAAAGCAAATATGGATGAAAGAGAATTGATCATTCTTGAATCAATTCGCGATGAAGGTAGTCCGGTCGGATCATGGTATCTTGTCGAACAATTGGAAAAAAAAGGCTATAAAATAAGCTCAGCTTCCATGAGTCGAATTCTCTATAAGCTCGAATCATGTGGATATGTAGAGAGTCAAGCCAACAGGGGAAGAATCATCACTTCTAAAGGCATCAAGGCAATCGAAGAAACCAAAATGATTAATTCGATCGACCAACATAGGAAAGATCTGGAGAATCTGATAAATAGCAATGTTCTGGATGAATTCATAATGGTATTGCAAGCAAGGAAAGCCATTGAACGAGAGACCGCTCGACTTGCCGCGCAAAATATAACTGAGCAGGAATTGGAGAAATTAGGATCGGTGCTTAGAGAGCAAGAAGAAAAAGCCTCAAGAGGGGAGAGTATTGCAGAAGTCGATATAACTTTTCATAGAACCATAGCAGAAGCATCAAGGAATTCAGCTTTGATAGCCTTATATGGACTTCTCGCTATGATGGGGCAGCAATCCGAGCTATTTGAATGTGTTAGAAGCAAACTAAAGAATCCATACCAGAAAGCTCACAGAAATATTCTGAATGCTCTCGAAAAGCATGATCAAGAGGAAGCTGAGCAATGCATAGTGTTCCATTTGGATTCGCTCATCGAGGATGTACGTAAATATTGGGATATCTATAATGTCTAATTCAATATGTTTTTATCCTAAAAGAGGTAGTCATTGATATGGGAAAAGCCAGGAATGAAGGCGAACAACGATTTGTTTGCCGATGTGAAGAAGTAACAGAAGAAGAAATACTTGAAGCAATCCGGGCTGGTGCGAAAAGTGTAGTCGAAATAAAACGCTGGACAAGAGCCGGAATGGGTATTTGTCAGGGTAGATCATGCAGAAGGCTTGTTGAAAAAATTTTATCTGTAGAATTGAATCTCAAACCAGAGGATATAGAGATATCTTCTTTTAGGCAACCAGTTAGACCCGTATCGATTCAATCGATGGAAGGATTATCGATTCAGAGCAAAGAAAAATAATATTTGAATATGGAGGTGTTCAATAATGGAATTTGGAAGGCTGATAGTCGCAATGGCAACTCCATTGCATGAAGATCTGGAAGTAGATTTTGAGAAAGCAGCTTCTTTGGCAGCACATCTTGTTGATCAAGGTGTGGAAAGTATTGTGGTAAGCGGTACGACCGGAGAATCCCCGACAATTTCTAGGGAAGAAAAGGTCGATCTAATAAGGACCGTAAAGGCAGCGGTAAAAGCACCGGTAATCGCTAATGTTGGAACAAATGACACGCGCATCTCTATTCGGAATGCAAAGGATGCTGAAGAAGCGGGCGCAGATGGGATTCTTCTAGTGGCTCCTTACTATAACAAACCAGATCAAGGCATGCTTTATGATCATTTTGCAGCAATAGCCAACTCGGTAAGAATTCCATCCATGTTGTACAATGTGCCGGGACGAACTGCAATAAGTATCAAAGCAAATACTATAATTCGTCTTTCTCATGAAATCCCAAACATAACAATGTTAAAAGATGCAGCCGGAAATCTAGAAGATACGACAATGGTAATTCGGGATGCAGCCAGAGGTTTCAGGGTTTATACAGGGGAAGATGCACTTACTCTTCCAACACTAGCCATTGGAGGATATGGAGTCGTTTCCGTCGCAGCTCATGTGGCAGCGCCACAGATGAAGCGTATGATCGAAGCTTATCTTAGAGGCGATATTTCAACGGCTGCCCAAATTCATCTTTCTCTTTATGCTATCAATCGAGCTCTATTTCTGCAGCCCAATCCGGTTCCCGTGAAAAAGGCACTTGAATTAGTAGGATTTGATATTGGTCCTTTAAGGCCCCCTCTTGAAGAGGCATCGGAAGAAGTGACCATGGAATTAAAAAGAGCTCTTGAGGACTTGGGAGTGCTATAAGATGGCTGAATCAGCACAGAAGAGTGTTAGGATAGAAAAACATCCTATTCTTGGTGATCTTACATCTACAGAGGAAATCACAATCTATTTTGAAGGAAAGGCTGTTAAAGCTCGATCGGGTGAGCCAATAATGTCAGCTCTGGTTGCAGCTGGTGTCAGTGTTTTTCGATATACAAAAAGAGGTCTTCCCAGAAGAATGTTTTGTGGAATTGGAAGATGTACCGATTGCATTATGAATGTTGATGGCGTCCCCGGCGTTCGGACATGTGTTACGGAAGTCAGAGAGGGAATGAAAATCGAGAGGCAAATAGGCAATGGCAGTTGGCAAATTACAGAAGCTGAGGAGGCAGGAAATGCAGCCCAGTAGCAAGCCTACAGTTGTTATAGGGGCAGGACCTGCCGGACTCTGTGCAGCAATAGAACTCAAAAAGGCGGGCGCACCTGTTGTTCTGATGGATGAGAATGCAAAGCCTGGAGGCCAGCTCTTCAAGCAAATTCACAAGTTTTTTGGATCTAAGGAACATAAAGCTGGAGTAAGAGGCTTTGATATCGGAAATGAATTACTTACTGAATCGCTTCAGCTAGGAATAGATGTTAGACTCAACACTGAAGTAGTTGGTTTTGGGAAAGATCATAAAGTATGGGCAGTGGAAAATCGCTCTCGTTCCTATATTATCGATGCAGATAGAATCATCATTGCTGCTGGTGCTACAGAAAACTCATTAAGTTTCGAAGGGTGGACACTTCCTGGTGTAATGACAGCTGGCTGTGCCCAGACATTGATAAATGTACACCGAGTATTGCCAGGAAAGAGCGTTCTTATGGTCGGTTCTGGCAATGTTGGCGTGATTGTCGCGTATCAGTTGATGCAGGCTGGGGCAGATGTCGCAGCCATAATAGAAGCAGCGCCAAATCTGGGTGGTTATGGCGTTCATACCGCCAAAATTAGACGGGCAGGCGTTCCCTTCTTTACATCTACGACAATAGTTAAGGCAGAAGGCAAAGAAAGTGTGGAACGAGCGGTTATCGCAAATGTTGATAGCAGATTTGTTCCAATCGCCGATACGGAGAAAGTCTTGGAAGTAGATACAATCTGCATCGCAGTAGGGCTCACTCCTTCTATAGAACTTGCGAGTCTTGCTGGGTGCAAGATGATGTATGTTTCCGAGCTTGGTGGTAATATGCCGATTCATAATGAATATATGCAGACTACCGATGGATCTATTTATGTGGCAGGCGATATTGCTGGTATCGAAGAAGCAAGTACTGCAATGGAAGAAGGAAGGCTTGCAGGTATTCATGCTGCATGGTCGATGGGGTATATGTCCGCCAAAGAAATGCAGAGCAAGACAGAACAGACAAGAGAACGGCTTGGAGCCCTTCGACAGGGAATTTATGGATTCAAGCGCTACGCTGCAAAAGAGAGAGTTGTGCAACGAGGAATGACTAAATGAATGACCGAATATCACTTAAAATCAATGGGGCTCCTTCGTTGGAGGAGCTTCAAAAAGCCGGGATGCTGGCTACTATTGAAGAACTTGAGAAGAAAGCATGTGTCTGCATTGAGTGCATCGAAGAGATTCCCTGTAATCCGTGTGAGACCAGCTGTCCGCAGAATGCTATAACTATAGGATATCCTATTACCAATCTTCCGGTTATTGACAGAGAGAAATGCACAGCATGCGGATTATGTATCCCCGCATGTCCAGGCCTTGCTATTACCATAAAGAGCATCCAGGGCGATAGAGCTCGTATCCGCTTTCCATGGGAATATTTGCCTATGCCTGTTAGAGGGGATAAGGTCAAGATGGTAGATAGAATGGGTCAGGTCCTCTGTGATGGAATAATTATTGCGGCGCAAACTGCTGTTAGGAATAATAAGACTGTGGTCTTGACAGCCGAATTTCCCAGGCAATTTATAGAGGAAATAATCAGCATTAGGAGGCAACATGAATAATCTCAGAATAGCCGTAGTAGGTGCATTAGGGGCTGTCGGGACTGAGATGATTAAAACATTGGAACGGCGACAGTTTCCGGTTTCCAAATTGATACCCATAGATATTCCGTCGCTCGCTGGTAACGAAGTAAAATTTAGAGGCAAGGATGTAGCTGTGCGCGCTGCGGGGAAAGGTGCATTTGCTGATGTGGATATTGCTCTTTTCTCAGCGGGAGCCGAGGCAAGTATTGAATTAGCACCGATCGCAGTATCAGAAGGCGCGGTGGTCATTGATAATTCGAGTGCATGGCGTATGGATCCTGAAGTACCGCTGGTGGTGCCTGAGGTGAATCCTGATGCGCTGGATAGACATAAGGGTCTGATAGCGAACCCCAATTGCTCGACAATACAAATGGTAGTTGCACTAAAGCCAATTCATGATGCCTATCGTATCAAACGAGTTGTGGTATCGACATATCAAGCGGTATCGGGGGGAGGAACCGCTGCTATCAATGAGCTTAGAAGGCAGGCAGAGCAGTTTGTCAATGGAGAACCAATTACTGTAAAGGTTTTTCCACGACAGATCTTGTTCAATGCGATTCCCCATATCGATACGTTTTTGAGAAATGGATATACAAAAGAAGAGATGAAGATGGTCAATGAGACTCATAAGATTCTGGATCCGGATATAGAAGTAAGCCCAACTGCAGTGCGGATTGGGGTATTTAGAGGACATTCGGAGTCGATCAACATAGAGACAGAGAATGGTCTTTCTCTTGTTGAAGTTAGAGAGCTGCTTGAGGCAACACCAGGAATAAAGGTGATGGATGACCTCAATGAGCTTAGATATCCAACTGCGCTTGATGCACAAGCGCAGGATGAGGTTTACATAGGGCGACTTCGAATGGATCCAACAGTTGCACATGGCTTGAATATGTGGGTGGTGTCTGACAATCTCCTAAAGGGTGCTGCGCTAAATGCAGTACAAATCGCAGAGACTCTGCTTAATAGAGGATTCGCTGGGAGAGCCTGATCCATGGCATTGATAATCCAGAAGTATGGTGGGACCTCATTAGTTGATGACACTCTTAGGGAGATCATCGCAAAAAAGGTTGCATCAGAACAGCTCCAAGGGAATAAAATTGTTTTGGTTGTCTCTGCCATGGGGCGCAGAGGAGATCCATATGCGACAGATACTCTGCTTGACTTGATCAAGAAATATGAAGGTGGGGCGGATGGATTGACTCTGGATTTGATTGCATCATGTGGGGAAATCATATCTTGCTGTATTGTTTCATCATTGCTTAACTCAAAAGGAATAAGAGCTCTTCCTATGACAGCATATAGCGCTGGCATTGAGGCAGAAGGGCCTTTTGGTGATGCAACACCGAAGCAAATAGAGTCTTCACGCATACTAAAGACTCTAGAAGATGGTCTTATTCCAGTTATTGCAGGCTTTCAAGGAATAGATGAATATGGCCGCATATATACACTCGGGCGTGGAGGCAGTGACACCACTGCAGTAGCTCTTGGTATCGCTTTGGCCGCTGATTATGTGGATATTTACAAAGATGTGCCTGGGGTTGCAAAAGCTGATCCTCATATTATTCCCCATGCGCTATACCTTGATTTTCTTGATCATGATTCCATGTTTCGATTAGCGAAACATGGAGCACGCGTGCTTCATGACAAGTCTGCGATTTTGGCTAGAGATTCGGGAATCAAGATTAGAATACGTTCTGCTTTTGACGATTCGAAAGGAACACTGATCGCAAAGCCGGAGGATGGGTATAAGACACCACATTTTATCGGATTGACAACAAATACAAGGTCCGATGGAAGGCTCAAAGTTACGGCTGTAATGGCGAGAGGAGAGGGTAGAGATGAAAAAGACAGAATAGCCAACTTGATCGAAACAGGCGGGTTCTCTGCAGTCTCTATCGATTGCGACGATCAGGATGCACTTGGGTTTGTGTGTGATCCTTCCGATGGAAAAAGATTTGCACTAGCTCTCTATTCGCTTTTGTCATAATGTGAAAGATTTTAGGAGACCCCAATGATTTTTTAAATTACTTCACAAAACCTATTGCATTTTTTTATATTTCTATGATAGAGTCCCTTTCACCGATGGAGGAGCGACTCCCATCAGTACGGGCTGGAGGCAGAGAGAGCCAGAGAAAGTTCCGGAAAGGGGAGAGTCGCCGAAGGAGCAGTTGCTTTCTCTCGGGATTGCTCTTGGACGCATGGGTTAATACCCGGCGGCTGTCGCGTGGAAGCATCTTCCCGCGGAGCGCCTGACGTGAGCCTTCTGCTGTATGATTGAAAAAAGAGAGGTGTTGCAGTACCTCGATAACATCTTTTTTCAATCGTTTTTCGGCAAATACAAAAGGCTAGCGTAGACCTCCTTCGGCGAGGAGGTTACATGGCTAGCAGCCTACAGAATTCAACCCCCTCGCAGAAGAGAATTCCTGTTACGATCTTGGGAGCAACTGGTGTTGTTGGTCAACGTTTTCTTAGGAGAATTGCCAACCACCCCTGGTTTTACCCGGCTTACCTAACAGGCAGTGAGCGATCGGTGGGCAAAAGATATTCCGAAGCCTGCCAGTGGCATCTCTTCAGCGAGGCCTATGCTGGACTTGGTGATACTATCATTGCGCCGTCAGATCCTGAACATGCATATGCGCCTATCGTTTTTTCTGCTCTAGATGCAAAAACGGCTCGCGAAATTGAGCCTCGTTTTGCGTCCGCAGGCGCTTATGTTTTTTCAAACGCCAGTGCATTCAGAATGGAAGATGATATCCCTCTCATTATACCGGAAATAAATCCCGAGCATTTAGGGTTGCTTCAATACCAGAGAACTCGGAGAAAATGGAAAGGGGCCATCATCACAAATCCTAACTGCACTACAGTGATGCTCGCCTCAGCGCTTGCTCCGCTCCAGATAGCTTTTGGAATCGATGCCGTAATCATGACAAGCATGCAAGCGATCAGTGGTGCTGGATATCCCGGTGTACCCGCTCTTGATATTATGGGCAATGTGATTCCATATATATCGAATGAAGAAACGAAAGTAGAATCAGAGTCAAAAAAAATCCTTGGGAAAATGCTTTTATCATCAGCAGTAAGCACAATTGTTAATGCTTCTTTTAGAGTCTCTGCAACTTGCACAAGAGTTCCAGTTATTGACGGCCATACAATTATTGTGTCTGTCAAGCTTAGGAATGCTGCAACTTGTCAGGACATTCAGAATATCTTTTCAGGTTATATTCCTAAGACAAAAGTCTATGCTCTTCCAAGCGCTCCTCAGTGTTTTCTTCGGCTCTCAACGAGAGTCGACAGACCTCAGCCACTTCTAGATGTGAATATCGATGAAGGAATGAGCATCTTTATCGGACGTTTGCGTGAATGCCCCATTCTTGATCTAAGGTTTGTGGTTATGGGAAACAATGTTGAGAGAGGGGCAGCTGGCGCATCGGTCTTGAATGCAGAGCTCGCTCTAGCGATGGGGGCTCTTCAAGTTCCATCTTCTTATTCTCAAGAAGAAAGGAGAAATGTCCGAGAAGGTCTATTCGTTGGAAAAGAAACAGGAGGAGCCGCATGAGTATCGAAATTGGGATTTTTGGCGCTGGAAGATTTGCAAGCGCTATTGCGGCGGAGGTCATGTCAACAACCAGTCTGTGCAATCAAATCAAAGATCAAGAGCAATTTGCAGTATCCTGGATGCTTCACAGAGGCGAAGCGGTTCCTCCAAATCAAGTAGATGTGGCCATAGATGCAAGCGCAGGATCTGCCGTCAGAGAACATCTAGATTGGGCACTCAAGACTAAGACTCCGCTTGTGATTGGTGCAACCGGTTGGAATATACCAGATATACAAGAGAAGGTCGGCGATATAATCGGTGTTATCATCAGCCCGAATTTTTCTTTTGCTGTTGCTATGATGCAGCGTTTTGCAGCGGATATGGCTAAATTCTCTGATTGGTATGGTGAGGGAGATTTGATTATCTTCGAGCATCACCATTCAGGCAAAAAAGATGCCCCCAGTGGAACAGCCAGATCGATTGCTGGTACTATCATAGGTTGCTCGAAAAGATATCATGCATGGTCACTATCAGGATCTGATCAAAACATCCTTCCTATAGCGTCTCTTAGAGCTGGCAATGAAGTAGGGACCCATGAATTGATATTTGATGCTCCGCACGAGCGATTCTCAATAACACATCAGTCAAGAGATAGAATTCTTTTTGCCTATGGTGCTCTGAAGGCAGCTAAGTGGATCTTGCCGCGCAAGGGTACTTTCTATATGAACGACATGCTAGATGATCTGATAAACGGAGAAGAAAATAGGAATCAAAGTTATGACAAAAGAGATCGACGGTTTAGGCGTCGCCATTGCAACGCCGTTTGACGATGCAAATAACATCGATTATGAGGCATTCGAACGACTACTCGATTTTCTTGTAGGACGAGATTTTGAGGCTTCTGCAGGCGAATACGCGCGCCGCACATTTGGCGGCGGAGCCTCGCTTGAGCGCTTTCGACTTTTCTGGGAGCGTGAGTCTGGCGGCGCGCAATTTATCGTGATATTGGGCTCGACGGGCGAAGGACCTACAGTGGAGGCCGAGGAGCGTCGCGAGCTTGTGAGGAGGGCTGTTGAGCGCAAGCTTGGCATTCCAGTGGTTGTAGGCACTGGCTCGAATTCGACTAA
>JAKJFY010000038.1:14000-14382 GCA_022704665.1 Spirochaetota bacterium
CAACCCCAGCTGGTCTGATTGCTCATTTTAGGGCGGTTGCGGCTGCAGCGAGCTCTAAGCCTGTTATTGTCTACAATGTCCCAGGGCGCACCGGCATCAACCTTGCGCCCTCTGTCATGCAACAGCTCTGGGACCTTGAGAATATCAGAGCAGTCAAGGAATCCTCGGGGAACCTAGAACAGATTGGCGAGATTTGCCGAGCGCTTCCCGAAGGAAAGACCGTGCTCTCTGGGGACGATGGCCTCGCACTTCCGTCGATTGCAGTGGGGGCAGAGGGTTTAGTGAGCGTGGCTGCGAATGTGATGCCGAGGCGCTTTAGGGCATTGATCGATGCAGCGCGCGCGGGGCGCCGCCAGGACGCAAAGACGCTTCATGGTGAGCT
>JAKJFY010000386.1:0-586 GCA_022704665.1 Spirochaetota bacterium
TTTCTTTTCATATATTTGCTCCTTTCTTTCCAGGATCTTGGCTTCAGGTAGACGAGCCTTCGCTGCCCAGACCTTCCATTAATTTATTGTAAAGCTCACTTGCCCCTGCTGCACTAAATAAAATTGGTAGATCGGCATTAGAGGTTAAATCATCTTTGTTGAGCGAAATAAATTGTCCAGGATCGCCTCCGGTATTCAGTGCTTCTAGCGCAGCTACTACGGCTTGTCCTGGAGTTTGCTCTGGATCGGTTGGCTCGATATTTTGCACTATCAATATCAACACTGCAGTCTGTGCGATTGTTCCATAATCGAGGTTTTCGACTACATTGTCGGCCTTCCCTTCTTCGTCTGTACCTATTAGATTAGCCAATGTCGCAATCTGTGAAGCTAAATCACTATTAGCAAGATTATCTATAATATCCTCGAGTTGCTTCGAATCGTTTTTTAAACTTTCAGGTATAAGGAGATCGATAATATCTGCCACCTCTGGCTCAGTATCTCCTCCTCCTAGCGAAGCAAGCTTGGGCAAAGCCTCATTAAAGCCATCAATTAAGATGTCAGCACCTATATCTGCAATTTCTATGTC
>JAKJFY010000387.1:0-586 GCA_022704665.1 Spirochaetota bacterium
TGGCGATCAGTCAAGCGTTGATCTTTTACGCAAGATGCGAATAGCGTTAGATGGAGATACGCGTTGCACTATTGTGCATAGCTAACGCAAGGAACAGTAAGATGAAACAAAGTGATGATTTTTACTTAAAGCAGATCGCATATGGCTTGGCTGATGACTTCGACATTGACCTGGAAGAAGAGCACTTCAACATGGCTGGCATTGAGGTTTTGGAGTATATCGCTAACACATTGATAGCTAGAGGCAACGATGCTGGCATTGAGTTATTGCAGATAGTGCAAGAGACAAAACAACGATAATAACTATCTATTGCTTGCTTAGCTACGCTTGCTAACGCTAGCTTGATGACACAGAGTGGCTATGTTAGTGTACACAAAAAGATACACTAGAAACCATGAAAAGGAAGTTTTGATATGGATGAACAGAACATTGAACATGAAAAAAAACTTGTGAGGATTCGCAAGCTTGCAACGCTTTCAAGTATTCGTAAAGAGATAGTGCGCGTCTATGAGGAAGCACGAAGTGCTGGCGCTGATCCTGGCAAAATACAGTTTTACAGAGCTTTGACGTTCATTCTTTCGAGTGC
>JAKJFY010000388.1:0-312 GCA_022704665.1 Spirochaetota bacterium
AGCATCAAGTATTCTCTCTTCTTTTAGAAGAGCCATCATCCAATCCTTCGGTTTATCTAATAGACTATCTGGATTTGAAAAATCATAATCATGACTTTGCCCATATGATTTACTTATCTGGTTCTTTATTTTATTAAATTCGTCTCTTAAGCCTTCATCACATATGGATATGTCAATATTTTTACCAAATGCAAAAATTCTAAATACTCCATATTTTTTGCTCATCTGAACACTATATGATTCAAAAGATGGATGCGTCTGGGGCGGTGTAATCTTATACAATTTCCATGTTAGAATATCCATCTTAAATCT
>JAKJFY010000388.1:333-586 GCA_022704665.1 Spirochaetota bacterium
GGATTGCATCCCATAGCGATAAGGTCATCAAGAGTCATTCCCATTTTGATACCAAAAGGTTGTGCTATAGCAAAAGATATGGCTACCAAAAACATGATAACAAAAGCAATGCCCTTTTTCATTTTCTAGCCTCCTTTGTATAACCTTTTAGAGATGAAAGATATTTTGCCACTTTATATATTATTGCATCTCTCAATTATAATATGAAGACATAAAGGGCTCCTTTCCCTTTATGCAACTGTACCATGAAGCT
>JAKJFY010000389.1:0-234 GCA_022704665.1 Spirochaetota bacterium
ATTCGGGAGGCATAGATGAGAACAGCATAGTCTGGAATGAAGCCGAACTTCGCAAGGCTCTTGATAAAATGCGTCTTCAATTTGGAGGAGTAATTCTTGCGGAGCATTACCTTGGTGCTTCAGCCGATTTTAGGGAGATCACTTGTGCCATGATAGAGGGATCTTCAGGCATGTTGTTTATGCCTGCTGAGGTATCTCTTGTAGAGCCAAAGCGTTTTCATATAATAACGACGC
>JAKJFY010000389.1:281-585 GCA_022704665.1 Spirochaetota bacterium
AGATCAATGGTTTAGTAGCGCGGCTCTGTTTGCTGGATTATCCGAAGAGAAATATCTAGTGGGAATTGTTGCATCCGGCTATCGGCGACTCAAGGCAGAAGGCCGGCTTGCGCAAGTTTTTCCAAAGGAGGCGCAAGCTCTGCTTAAAGGGACAAAACTCGAGGTCTTGTAGAGCCCTCTTTTGACAGAGGAGATGACAGAGGAAATGACGGTCTAAGAGCCCAGGGAATGCTGTGCTAAGGAGGTTTTGAAATGTACAGAGTAAGACAAACTGATGTAGTTGGTATTGTAAAACCTGCAATAG
>JAKJFY010000390.1:0-582 GCA_022704665.1 Spirochaetota bacterium
CCTCCGTAGTCCCTACAGCCGAGGAGACATTCCGTAGTGCTGTACCAGATAAGAGCCCGCCCATCCAGGGCCCATATATAAAGGAAGCAGATACGGCATCTTCTATTGTCGAGGCTAGCTCGTTCTATGCAGAGAGACAACATTTTGACACTACAGAGACACTTTCGCAACGAATTGCCAATGAGTTGTCGACCAATAAGGAATATCCTCCGGCAGCCCTTAAGCGAAAAACCGAAGGTATAGTTAAGCTTTCGCTCGATGTAGCCCCAAATGGCAGCCTCATTAGAGTAAAGATTCAGACTCCTTCCGGAAGCGCAATCCTGGACGAGGCGGCCCTCAAGCTTGTTCAGAGCATTTTCCCTTTGGATGTCAAGTTGGCCTCTTCGGTATCGCTGATAGTTCCCGTCGAATACCGTATTCTGAAGTAGCTTTCATCATTCCCTTACAGCTACATTGGTGATCATTTCCCCACTAGTACCGACGGAGATCGCAATTACTGTGCCCTCAGAATCGAATCTATATACTGTCTGCATGCCATCTGGCACATAGGCGTACCCATCATAGGTGTTCGCATCGAGCGAT
>JAKJFY010000391.1:0-582 GCA_022704665.1 Spirochaetota bacterium
CCTGAAATGTCCATCGTTCATAAGGCTTAGGCTCATAAGGATTGTATGGTATTGCGAGACCTGTATAAATCCTTATTCTTGGATTTTCAACTCCACGCATTGCAACCCACTCCAATATTTTGCGCTTGAAACCAACAATTTCATCGATATTTGGTTTTGCTGTCTTTAAGTCAAAATAGTATTCTGTACCATCGACTGATTCTAGGAATAGATCGATTCGCGGTTGTCTTACTTCCTTTATATTGCCTCTCTGCGATACGCTTAGAATCTTTGTAATCTCATCAGGCTTATTAGGTTTTGCCTTCGTTGTACGCAAATCATCAATAATACGTTGAATCTCTGCTTGGGCTTGCTCACTGATTTTATTGTTGAGCTCCGTATATTGGCTTATAGCTCGGTTAAATTTAGATTCGGCTATAATAGCGGCAACCTGCTCAAATACAGATGTACCTAGCATTGTATTTATAGATTGAGCCTCTTTCAAAAGTCCAAGGATATTCTGGCATGAACTGTAGGAATAAGAAATAGAGACAGGATTTTGCAGGATAAACCATGAAGCCAGGATTAACAGGTACAAAAAAG
>JAKJFY010000392.1:0-228 GCA_022704665.1 Spirochaetota bacterium
GGCCCAGCTCGGGAATATAGAACTCCCGCGACAGAATCGAGTACCGCGCCGACAGCTCGTTGACGTTGGCTGTGCGGTGCCTGATCCACTGCCGCGCCACAAAGATCGGCAGCTTTACATGCAGCTTGATCTCGCCCATTTCCAGCGGGCTCGTGTGCTGCTTTCGCATGAGGTAGCGAATCAGCCCCCGATCATTGCTCACCGTCTTGGTCCCAGCTCCATACGAGA
>JAKJFY010000392.1:316-581 GCA_022704665.1 Spirochaetota bacterium
AGCACTTGGTGCGGTAGACCCAGGATTCCATCTAGGAATGCGCTGCTAGCTCGCGTGATTCGCATCGAGTCTCCGTTTCATTTCGCGGTCATACACTTTGAGTACAAGAGGCGGCACCGAGTCGCGGTCAACGGCTGGCGGCCAGCGGTCTGCGGGCTCGTGAAACCAGTCCGGCGTTCGTGGCTTGCGTGCTTCCCGGTCGGCCTCACGCCAGCGCTGCAGGTCTGTAATAGTCATTTGTATCGCCTCCACAAGCGGCCAAGGC
>JAKJFY010000393.1:0-580 GCA_022704665.1 Spirochaetota bacterium
TGAATTATTAAGAAAACATGAGGCCAATCAGTCTCAATACATAAGATTGATAGAAGGAAAGTCTTAAGGAAAATTAGATAAGAAAGATGGTTCTCTTTCGATTTAAAGAATTCTTTTAGCGACCGACGGGAGTCGAACCCGCTTCACGAGCTTGGGAAGCTCGCCGGCAACCGTATCATCCAAAATCAGCACGAATCACTTCGTACGTTTATATTCATATTATACAAATAATAGCTTAATCAATCAAGCTAAATTTATTCCAAGGCGTATCAGAAGGAATCAGCGAAAAAGTGTGACTTTTTGTGTGACTTTTTTGAAGAGCATTATAAAAACTATGAAGTTGGAAGAACTAATCTATTTTCGAATAGTGTTAAGTTTGTTCGCAATTTTTTATTGTTTCAATTATTCTTTTCCCATAATTGGTCAAACTTACTTCTTCATCATCAGAGAATCTAATTTCAGTATTCACACTGCCGGGATATAAAGGTAATTTAATGTCAATTAGATATTTGCTTTTTAATTTATTAAGCGCAGCTATCCAGCCGTCTTTATCGTTCTGATAAGGTTTATCAGGAAAAAT
>JAKJFY010000394.1:0-578 GCA_022704665.1 Spirochaetota bacterium
TCTAGCTGCAGCGGGCAGGCCCCTCTCCGGCAGCTATATTCACGACATGCGGAGAAATGCAGAGCGCTTCTTTGTTCCAGTGCCCCTTTTTTCCGAAATGCCCATGCGTGAGCTGAAGCTGAAGCATGTCGATTCCCTCTTCAGGGAACTTCGCAAGTCCAGCAAGAGCCGCACAATGCTCAATAGCATTCGCCGCACCATCCAGACGCCCTGCAATTGGCTTGCTGTGCGCAATGGAATGCCCAAGATAAATTTTGCAGCAATGGTCATGCCAAAGGATATGCCGCAAGAGAGAGGTATATTGACGCTTGAAGAGCTTGAGAAGACTCTAAGTTTGGAAACTGCTTCTCAGTGGTATGATGCAAATCATAGGCCTCATATTGAAATCAGGCCGCGCTATCGATTGCCGCATGGGGAGAAAAATAGGGGAGAGCCGCTGGTAGGTTGGCGCGAGAAGCTCATTATTGTCTTAGGAGCACTTACGGGCATGCGCGTTGGAGAGATTCGCGCGCTCCAATGGAAGAATGTCGATCTTCAGAAGGGCGTCATTCATGTAGTTGCAAACTATACGAATTTTG
>JAKJFY010000395.1:0-576 GCA_022704665.1 Spirochaetota bacterium
TACCTCCGTACATTCTCTTTATCGCCCTCCTCCCTACATTTTGCTTCAACTTCTTATACAAGGTTCGTAGCAGTAATGACAGGATGTAGCGAGATAAACAGGATAATTTATTTTTAAGGGAAAAAAGATGGTGGAAAAAGACGATTGGCCAATCTAAACTAATCCTCTGTCCATAGATTCCTTGAATGCTCACATTATCTGATAACCCTCTCTGCTAAGTATGCTCTTTCTTCTAAGTATATTCTGACTACTTACTCATCCATCATCTTGCTAATCATCAAAAAACCTAATCATCCCATGGGAAAAGGCTGCCTATTCAATCTAAAAGCTAGCATCTCGCCCATCCTGTGCTATAATCAATAAATAAGGCTGAAAACAATTCCAGGCGGAGTTTTAATGAATGAGCAAGTGATCGCGGAGCTTACGAATTTTATAGAGAGAGCCCCTACGCGATTCTATCGCCTTGCATTGCTGGTTGGTCCCTTAGGATCTGGCAAAACGCCAATGATAAAAAAGCTTGCAGAATGTCTTGGATCCTCTATCGTGAATGTAAACCTCGAACTTTCTAGCGAGTTG
>JAKJFY010000039.1:0-10020 GCA_022704665.1 Spirochaetota bacterium
GATTACCACAAAGAACGAATCGAAGAAGAACGCAGGCTTCTATATGTGGCAATGACTAGAGCCCGCATTGGGCTTTATCTCTCCTGGGCTCGCTCGCGGCGCCTATTTGGACGCAAACTCAGTCTCCCGCCCAGCCGCCTTCTTTCTGATATCGAAGAACTTGTGCCGCTCATCGAAAATAAAACACCTCGCAAACCAAAGGATATTCAACTCACACTTTTTTAGAGAGAGCTCTTTTGGAGAGCTCTCTCCTTGAGAGGCTTGCGATGCAGGCATTCTTTTGAAGTAATAAGCTTTATTGGAGTGCCCTCTCTTTGAAAACAGGCGATTCACACATATTCTTTCAAGGAAAATCAAAATCAAAGATTGCTGCTTATCTTAGCTGCGAATCTTGCTGGTCAGCTTGCCTCGGAACTCGTTTTGGGTTGATTTTCCGTCATATTCTGGCTTTCTTTTGGATATTCCTCTGGATACCAGAGGACTTTGTTGAAGCGAATTCGACAAGATTCTCCTTCTCGAGGACATGGAGATCGAGCGTTCTTTTGAATTCTCAGATCTACGCTGCCAACCTTTACCTTAAGATCTACGATGTCTCCAAGATAAGTTCTCCTTATTACTAAAGCCTGGACACCCAGAGATCCCTTCTCCTCGTCTATTTCTGAGATTGGCATGAAAGTTATATCAGAAGGGCGACATGCCATTACCGCTCTAGGTCCTAATTCTCTTGGCACATTGTGCGATGCAATCTGCTTGGTGCCCTCGATGAAAGCATCTCCTTCTTTTATCATAACTGGAATGAAATTCGAAAGGCCGATGAATGAAAAAACAAAACGATTAGCTGGCTTGTTATAGATATCGAGCGGCTTGCCTACCTGCTGCACGACTCCATAATTCATGACGAGCATTCTATCTGAAAGAGCCATAGCCTCTGCCTGATCATGAGTCACATAGATTACAGTAAAACCAAAGCGGTTCTGCAAAGCCTTGATTTCGAAACGCATCTCTTCACGCAATTTGGCATCTAGGTTGGAAAGAGGCTCGTCAAGAAGCATGACTTTTGGATTGATCGCAATTGCCCGTGCAAGCGCAATTCGTTGCTGTTCGCCTCCAGAAAGACGGCCTGGATAGCTATCTTTGAATTTCATGAGGTTCGTGCTGGTAAGCGCCATCTTGACGCGGCTTTCTATTTCACTCGATGGACGATGCTTTATTCGCAAGGGAAATGCCACATTTTCCTTTACAGTCAGATGCGGCCATACAGCAAAAGCCTGGAATACCATGCCAAACTCTCTCTTTTCTGGCGGTACATAAAACTTGCGGTAGCTAGACGAATACAATGAATCTTCTACAAGCAACTCTCCCTCATCCAGGTCCTCAAATCCCGCTATCATTCGAAGCGTAGTCGTCTTACCGCAGCCCGAAGGGCCAAGAAAAGTAAAGCACTCGCCTTTTTCGACCTGTAGACTAAGGCGATTCACTGCTATAACTTCGCCAAATCGCTTGGTCACCTCCTTTAATTCAAGCTGGGACATTTTCGATCTCCTTAACGCGAACCGCTCTCTGCTCTAACTTAGCCAGGAATTTGCGAATCAACGTCTCACCTACAAATATTATGATCAGTGCTATACCTGCGAGAGCTGCTGCCTTTACCGTCTCTCCGTCTTCGTTCAAGGTATATATGGCAACGCCAATAGTCCTAGTAGTCGGGCCATAGAGTAGCACCGAAGTAGTCAATTCTCTCAGAGCTGGTAAGAAAATCAGGAAAAAAGCACTTATCATTCCTGGTCGAATTAGAGGTAGAACTATGTCTTTGAGAGTCTGCCAGTGTGTTGCTCCACAAGCTCTTGCAGCCTCCTCAAGCGAGTCGGATACTTGCGATAATGAGGCTGAGCTCGATTTGATTGCAAATGCCATATATCGAGCTATATATGCCACAAAGATAATGGCCGCAGTATTATATAAATTTATGCCAAAGCGCCCACTCCAAGTAAGAATTACTCCCAGCGCAATCACAGTGCCAGGTAGCGAATATGGCAGAACCCCAAGGAATTGAAGGATGAATTTGCCTTTGAAATTCATTTTGACGATAGCATAAGAAATCATTGTACCCGCCAACATTGTTACAAGCGCAGCAGAAAGGGAAAGATATAGCGAGTTCCAGATAGCATCCTTTGTCATCTTCCATTGGAATATCTTCAGATAATTATCGAAGGTCATATATTTGAGCTGAAAGGGAAGGCCATAGGTCTTAAGGCCACCCACCAAGAAAATCGTTACTGTGGGAAGGATAATAGTTATGAAAATATAGATGAAGCTTATAATTAGAAGGGGATACTTGAGCCCACGAAGCTTGAGCACGACTGGACGCATGCTTTTGCCGGCAATTACCTGATATTGGCCTTTCTTTAGCAAAACATCCTGTAACTTGAGTATCAGCGCAGCAGAGATTACAAGGATTGTAGCAAGTATGGTTCCTACTCGTATTGCACTAAAAGAGCCTCCAGAAGCGTAAATCCTTTCGTATATTTTTGTGGGAATGGTAAAAATACCCTTCTCTGTACCAAGTATAGATGGAACTCCAAAATGCGAAAGTGAATAGAGAGCAACAAGCAAAGCGCCCGCCAGAATGCTTGGCATAACTAAGGGCAGCGTAATTTTTCTTGTTATTGTGAAAAGACTTGCCCCTGAAATTCGTGCAGATTCTTCGAGCGTTGGATCCATCCTCTCTAATGCTCCTTCAACTTGAAGAAATACAAATGGAAGGAGGTACATGCTTTCGATTACAATGATGCCGCCCATACTCATAATATCGATGGGCGCTTTATGCAAGCCAAAGATAGAGATCATTAGCTTGTTCAAGTATCCAGATCGCGGCGATAGCAAGACTTTCCATGCAAGTGCACCAATAAACGAAGGAAGCATAAATGGCACAAGAAAAAGCGCTTTCATTGTATTCTTGAAGGGCAAATCAGTGCGCGCAACCAACCATGCAAAAAAGGTCCCGACTACCGTAGAGAGAAGTGTCGTGCCAGCTGCGATTATGAATGAGTTCAAGAGTGCATTGTAGGTGTTTGGATCAGACAGAACCTTGACGACTCCAGCAATGTTGAACTTTCCATTTTCAAAAAAGGCTGTAAGAAATATGAGCAATACCGGCACCGCTACAATTACGACGAGGATCAAAATGGAGAAAATAAGTATTACAGTAGATACATCTATTTTTTTTAGCGATTTTGATAAATCCTTCATTGTTGTGCCACTCCTTCTGAGTTGAACCATTTGGGTTCGAGAACTGAAAGAAACACCTTCTCTCCTGGCTCGAGAATGAGATCAGCTGCAAGCGCATCATCGGTAAGAGCCTGTGCACGGATCGGAATACCCTGGAAATCAAAGAGATAGTCGACAATTGGACCGAGAATGGTTACGCGGGTCGCTATGGCAGGAAAATCAGCCGAATTCCCTTTCCTTTCAATTTGCACATCCATAGGTCTAAATCCAAGAATCCCTTCCTTTCCTTCCATTGATGATGGCGCAACAAAAGGAAGCTCCACTGTCTTATCTTCTATTTTTGCAGATGCAAAATGCTCTGAGACTTTGATGGAGATGATGTTCGAAATACCTAAAAACTTGAAAACGAATATATCTATGGGATGGGTATAGATTATCTCAGGTGTATCGATCTGGTGTATCCTGCCAGCTTCATCCATTACGGCGAGTCTATCGGATAGAGCCATCGCGACTTCCTGATCATGAGTTACATATAGGATCGTTGCTCCAGTCGCCTTCTGGATTTCTTTGATTTCAAAGCGCATCTCCTCACGCAGATTCGCATCGAGATTGGTAAGCGGCTCATCGAGAAGAAGTATCTCAGGACGCATAACCAAGGCGCGTGCAAGTGCGACGCGCTGCTGTTGCCCTCCAGAAAGTTGGTAAGGAAAACGCATCTCATAGCCATCTAGGTTTACAAGCGCTAATGCATCATGAACACGTTTTGCTATGTCGCTCTTTGTAACTCCAGCTATTTCCAGGGGATAGGCAACGTTACCATACACTGTTTTATGGGGCCAAACTGCGTAATCCTGAAAGACAACGCCAATCTTACGTTCTTCTGGTGGTAGAGCATGATGAGTATCTGCCACTTTAGTTTCGCCAATAAGAACTTCGCCTGCATCGGGCGTTTCAAAACCTGCAATCAGTCGTAGTATGATCGTCTTTCCGCAACCAGAAGGCCCAATTATTGTAAAGCACTCGCCGCTTCTGATATGAAGGTCGAATCGATCCAAGATTATATGGTCGCCAAATGCCTTTTTGATCTGCTGCAATTTCAGATCAGCCACTCTATTCTCCTTTCAATAAGGGAATCTAAAGAAGGCTGTGGAGCGGAAAAACCCACTCCACAGCCGAAATATAGCCCGCTAGGAATACGGCCTTTCTTCGATAGCTATTTGCTCTGCATAATAGAAATGAATTTGTCTATGATTGCCTGTTTTTCATCTATGAGCTTGATATAATCGATCTTGATAGAGCGCTTGACGGCTTCTTCAGGTGATACAAGCCCAACTCCTTCGGCTATGGGAACATCGCGCCTTATAGGCAATGTGCAATTGCTGGCTATAATTGCCTGACCATCTTTGGAAAGCAGAAAATCTACGAATTTCTGTGCTGCCGAGAGGTTCGGTGTTCCTTTGAAGATTGCAACTGGACTGGGAATGACGAGCATCTGTTTTGGATAAGCAAAACCAAGCGGAGCGCCAAGTTTTATTTTATCGATAGTTATGTAATCTACGCCAATACAAGCAACAAGATCTCCTGCTGCGGTGTCATCAACCACCTGACCCGATCCTTCGCCCATCTTTGCGCCGTTCGCGCGCAATTTTTGTATGAAATCCCATCCAAATGTATCTACTAGCATAGCGACAGAGACCATTGCTGTGCCTGAAAGAGCAGGATTCGCAATTCCAAACCCGTTCTTGTATTCTGGCGTAAGAAGATCGGTCCACTCTTTTGGTGGCGTCTTTATCTTGTTCGTGTTGTAGGCAATTCCAAGTGTTCCCAATCTGGCGGGTGTGAATTCATAATCAGGATCGAAAAGAGGACTTACAACATTCTTCGCTTCAGGCGATTCATAGCGCTGAAGGATTCCTTCTTTCTTCATGGCATAGAAGTCAGGAACTTCGCTTGTCCATATTACATCCACGGCAAGCTTGCCCGACTGGCGCTCTGCGGCGATTTTGGCCATGATTTTGCCGGCTCCTGCTGAATAATAATCAAGAGAAACATTAGGATATTTCTTCTCGAATCCTTTCTTGAGATCTCCAATGAGCGTCTCTTTCATCGATGTATAGACCATCAGTTTTTCTTTTTTCTGAGCAAAGACAGGTGTCGTCAGAATAGACAAAATTAAGAAAATGAATACCCATTTTCTCATAATAGACCTCCTATGGATCGAATGAGATTGTGCGCCTAAAGGCGCTTATAGAACTACAGTTTTGGGTTGTTTGGGCGAATTAGCAATGAGTACTTTGGTACTTCTTTCGAAATTTTGTGATTAATGTTACGAATTGATCTCTCATAATCCGAGAGTCTCTTCAATAAAATCGAGACTGGTGTACACAGCAGCGCGTGCCTTAGTAGACAAAGCAGGTAGGATACGCGCCATCGATATCTGCGCAAAATAAATTCTAGTACCTTGTTCGGCGTATCTTTCGCAAGCTGAGACGACTTCAGCATCGTGACTTGATGTATCACCTCGATTGAGAGCCTCAAAAGCTCCATCGAGAAGACAATAGCTCCAGTCGGGAGCAAATGTCGCCTGCCTCTTACCAGAATAAGAGTTGGCTGGAGCGCCAGATCTTAAAGGTGCTTCTTCGAGCCTGATTTCATTCATCTCCGAATCTCTTGCATAATCCTGTACAAGATCGTAGAGCTCTCTATAGGGAACTACAATTAGCATTCTAATCATTTGCTATTACCTATGGTTATTGTAAACCCAGTACATTGCTTACTGGAACTTATTGATCTTCATGTGAAATATCGCTTGGCTCTTTTTCATTAAGTCCGGCTCTTATTGCAAAAAACACAGCCTCAATTCTGTCATGTATGCCAAGTTTTCGATAGAGATTTGAAAGATAATTCTTGACAGTCTGCTCCTGTAGATTAAGATCGCTAGCAATTTCCTTGTTGCTAAGCCCCTTTGCAAGCCCTGCAAGAATGGCTTGCTCTCTTGCGCTTAAAGATTTTTGGATCTTGGCTTCATTATGAGAGAGGGGAGGAAGAACTTGTTTTGTGTATGCAAAATCTCCTACTACCTCAGCTGCTTCGCTAGAAATTTGCCCACTCATATAGCTTCGGGATTTTACGCGTAGAAAGAACAACATCAGGAAAAAGCCTGCAACAACAAGAGTAATAGCAAGCATAATCATGACTGTTTTGAAAGAGTGTTTAGAATAGGGGAGAACAGTAAAGAGTTGCCAGGACTTTTCAGGCACCGATCTCCAAATGACAAGATAATTACGACTAGGACGGGATAGAATAGATTGATTGATAATATATCTGCCACTTTCTCTATCGGCTTGAGGCCAGGGAGATATATATCCGGGCACGATTTCTTCTGCCGAGCAACCGATCAATCTAGGGGCAATGCACCCAAGAATCTTCCCTTCCTCACTTACAAGTACGCTCAGATCCGTCTTTGGAATGCTGGAATCGCTATTCCAATAACCTCCTGCAACAGTCGTAGCAATGCGTTCTGGGTTCACTAGAAGTATGAGAAGACCAAGGTGCTCCCCGCTCGAAACATCTTTGATTGTTCTTGCACATATCAGGTAATTGGATGTTTCAGAAGAATCTGTTGACGAAGGTGAGGAAATCTGAAGAAAAGTCCATATAGGCTTCCCTCCTGCTTTCTCTGCAATCTCGGCAGCTTGGGTCTTTGCTGAATTCCAGACTAATCTGGTAAGAGAATCTGTCATAGTAAGAGGGCGTTTATTAATGTTTGATGAATCGAAGAACATAGCATCTTCAAGCTCTGGTGATGCCTCGGCCATTCCCTCCATAAAATAAGAAAAAATGGAATTCCATCTAGACACATCGTAAGTTTCTTTTGATGCTGTATAATCCAGGAGCAGATCGTTCAGTATTCTGTTAGAATAGAACTGATAAGTAATCGCTTCGATAGCATTAGCCAGTTCTGATGCTCTCTGAGCTCTTGCTTCGATTAGACGTTCTGCATATTCGATATTATCAGACGCAATGGGATTGTATAATATCATAAGAATAATGAATGCTATTGCCAGAATAAGAACAATAAAGAAAAACACCAACAATCGAGAAAAGCGACCAGACTGACCTTCCTTTGGATGCAAAACTTGTCTTGAGATAAAACCTAAATTGTATGATTCTCCGCCGAAATTCATTGCATATTAGTATAACATGAGAGTGCGCAATGTTAAGCAGCAGCTTCCAGGTAACTGAGCGAGACTTGTAGCTAAAAATTTAGAAGCATAGTTAATCGTTGATCGCAGATATCTTTAAGAGCAAAATCTTTATTCTCTAGCTACATTATTCAAAGAAATGATCATCTATTGCTATCTAATCTTGATCCATATATTTTACTGGTTTTTATTTCTTGCTATCAAATTTATATCGAGCCTAACCACAGAATCGATGTGACGAGCCTGGGATAGAGTCTTGAGCCGAGGTCTTTCCCGCTCGCTGAATCGACCTGATCGGTAGCCGCAAAGTCGGCGCTACCAGTTTTAAGCCAAGAAGCATGGATGGCATCCCGAGACACTCGATCATCGCAGATACCAAAAATATGCTCTGCTACATATTGATTTAAAAATATCTTGCTGAGCCATGTGTTTTTGCTTGTCGAAGAAAGTTTCCAGCCTCCCGAATAGCTGTCTATGCATAAACCCGGAACAAGAACATTCTCCAGATGGCGCTTTAGCGCACACACCAATTCTCTATATGGGCCATCTATAGCTACGGCCTCAGGAGCACCGCAGAACTTTGGATAGATCAATCCTTCTATGGCAGGAATGATACGAGATCGATTTTCGCTTTCGAAAATAGCAGGGATAAAGCCATCGGGTTCTACCATATTTGCTGCGATGCTAGACGCTGCTAGGTCCGCTGCTTTTGCGGCAGTCCGCGATTCATCTGTTTCTTTTCCATCGATTCTCTTGAAAAGGGCTTCAAGACAAACGAATGCCGACCAGGACTTTACAGCCAGATAGAGATTGTTTCGTGCCTGGCCCAAACTGATATCGAGAGAATCATAGGTTGTAATCTCTGCTCCCCCCTCCCATCGATCTGAGTCTCTATCCATGATTCCATCGCCGTTTTCATCGCGGGCTATGAGAGATTCTAAGCAAGAACTAAGAACCCTACGCTTTTGCAGGGCCCACTTCCAATCTTCAGCAAGATTCGAGTAGATACAAGCCGAGATCGTCCAGTTTAGGGTTTCCTCGTAGCTCATAAAGCTGAAACAACCCGTAAGTCCGGGCATCTCATAGACGGATCTGCCTCTTGGAGCAAAACAATTATTTACCCCTTGGTCATGCGCAAACGCAAGACCATAGGAATCTTCATAAGAGGAATACTCTTCTAGGGACTCAAGCTCATTTCGAAGAGTCCAAGGCGAAAAACGAGCTTCCCAGAAAGCTTGGTCTATGACAAGATCGAGAGTGTTCATCATCTGGTATTCGCCTTCGCTGACAATAAAAACAGGCTCTCCGGCTTCAGTTCTTAAAAGTTCAGTATTTGCTACATAACTATGGGCAGCTTGTGCAATGAGAAAACATCTAACCTCCGAGAGGCCGGAGGATTCCAGCAAATCGTCGAGCCTTTGGGCTTTACAAAGAGATTCTTCGGCTTGGTCGAGCGCATTCTCTAGAACATCTTCAAGATCCTTAAAGAGATTTGAATAGTAAGCAAAGGCGCGGCGACCCGAAGTTATGATACCATCACGATAAACCCCTAGCGCAATAATATATTTAGCCTTGGAATGCGCTGGTATCTTGAAGCGAAGGCCTCCTTCGGAGGCTAGACGGCACAGCGGACGGCTACAGTTGAATGTGGCATTGATAACTGACCAATCCATCACTTCTTCCACGTCGGCGGCTGGCCTTATCCCAAAACCAAAGCAATCATTAGATGCCATACCAAGAAGAGCCCCATTGGTGGAATCCGACAAAGGGCGGCGAATGCCTTGCATTCCAAAGAGCCCTGTCATCGCTTCCTTGCCATCGCTATTGTCGAATGAAAGCTCAAGAAGGATAGATGGCCTATAAGCTGAACGAGCAGAGGCTCGAGAAACAAGAGTCGGATCAGGAACTTCCCCAAAAAAAGAGTATATTCGAAACCTCATAGATCTCGCGCGCCACTCTTCGCCTGAAAAGTAGATTTGCCGTTCGATCTCCTCCGGATTAAAGCGCCTGGCCTTCTTGTAATGTTCATCGATATCTTGGGATGATTCGCCAGAGAGATATGCTGTAACACCTAAGCCATATTTTCTCCCCGAAGAAAAAGGAAGAAGACAAGTCTCCCCCGCTCCAACGCGATATCCAACAAACAATCCTCTCTCGGGAGGGCGGACATCTCCGACTACTACTCCTGCCCCGCGCCCTATACGCCCAAGAACGAAGGATGCATAGGCTCCCCATATACCATGCAAGGAATAGTAATCGATATTTTTTCTATTAGACTCCATCGATAGACTTCCATTTAGGTTGCTAGTAATTGCAAAAACCTATATGTATGAGGATAGCCTTATTGTTGTTGCAAAATCAATCGATTGATTCTATCTTTCTCTTATGGAGAATAGACCGATTATTGCTGTAGTTGATGGACTTGGAGGAGGAATCGGGTGCCAACTTTGCACAAGAATCCGTCAGGCCTTCGGTCAACGCGTAGAAATCTTGGCTCTCGGCACCAATTCCACAGCAACTGAAAAGATGATCAAGGCTGGCGCCGATCGAGGAGCAAGTGGAGAAAACGTGATGCAAGTTTCCATAA
>JAKJFY010000039.1:10133-12724 GCA_022704665.1 Spirochaetota bacterium
TTGCTCCCCGTGAGCCAGCCTCATTTCGCGCTCGCCGGAGTATCTCCTGTGCCTCTTTCGAAATTGATCGAGGAAGCGGTGAACCTTCTTGCCACCGAGCTAGATGAGAGCCTTGCAAATAAGCCGGAAAAGCAATAGAAAAGATTTGTACTTGCAGATATCTTGACTTTGACAGTTTGTGTTCTAAAAACACGTTATAATCTCTTATTTTATAATGACTAGTGAGCATATCTTCTTGATATAGATTGTAGTCCATCTCCTAGGTTCTTTGCTTAGTATGGGCAAGTAGATGGCGAATCTCTTGAGCGGTGAGCGATTGGCGAGAAAAATCAATATTAAGGTTTCCTCCGATCGCCTCAAGGACTGCGTCATAGTAGTCAAACACATAGAGCTTATCATCGATCCTTGTGCCACAGGCACTCGCGAGGGACTCTTGAATCGACGCTGAGGAATACTTCCATCCAAGGCGATACTCTATGAGCCGCATAATAAGTAAGGTGACAAAACAGATAAGGAAGGGTGCACGGATATGGTTCTCAGTAGAGAGAAAGACCGGCCGAGCCTTAAGTTCGCTCTTGGTGACCTTGGCTGAGAGGGTGCGGCATAACCTAAGTTCTTGCGAGCTACTCCATCAGGGTTAAGATTCTCATAGTTGGTAAGGCTTGCAGTTGGATCCAATTGGACACGCCGAGTTTCCTCTTTTTCCTTCTTCTCTGCAGTCATTTGCTTCGCGACTTCTTTGAAATGCGCGATAGGGTCGGGATAGATCTTTTGCAAGTCATCGAAATAACCCAGGTTTTGGATCATTCGTTGCTTGGGCTTTCCGTTCAGGCGGTAGGCTTCGACGATCTTAAGAATCGTACGAACGGTCTTTAAGCGGGCGGTGAGCTGGGGCGGCTATGAGAGCCTCGTGTTCCCTAAGGCCGCAGCCCTTCGCGCAAAAAATCTCTGAGTCGAAGGTGGCGAATCCCCTGCCAATCGCGGACAATAGGATCCATCGAAATCACAAAGCGGGGCCAGCCGCCTTCAATCTCCGCAAGGGTTCCAAACTCTCTTTGTCGAGTTGCTTCGTCTGGAATGAGATACGCAGCCTGAAGATAGCAGCGCGCTTCTCCCTTTTCGGTGATAAAATCGATCTCATGGTCAGCTATTCGACCCGTTGAAACCTTCCAACCATCGGCTAGAAGCCTACTGAATACCGCATTTTCAATGATTTTGCTGATATCTGCACTTGTGCTGTTGCGGAAAACCGAGCGCAATCCTAAATCTTGAAAATAATACTTCGCAATTCCTTCAAGAACCTTTTTGCTGCTTACATTCTCAATCGGACATCGAAAAAGCGCGAATGATCGTGTAAGATAACCCAGATAATCAAGCACGGACTGAGGCGACGCTTCGATCCGTATGCTTTTTAAGTAATTAGCAATATTTCTCGCCGAGGTGGGGCTTCCAATATTATCTGCAATAAATTCAAGTATCCTTTCTAGGAGCGATGGGCTGCGGATACCATAGCGGTCAACCACATCCTTCAGCATCACAGAATCGAGTACCGCGCTCAAATACTCGCGAAACACGACATCGTCATACGGCAGATTTGCAAGAAATGGCAAACCGCCATAATATAAAAATCGATTGAGTGCCTCATCGCTATCTTCAAGGCGATGAAAAGTCAAAAACTCATCATAGGTAAGAGAAAATACCTCGATGCGGATAGCCCTCCCTGCAAATAACGTTGCGATATCGCTTGAAAGCAGATCAGCATTCGAGCCAGAAATATAGACATCAAAGCGATCATCCGCAGCAAATCCGCGTACCGCAATCTCAAAATTCTTCAATTGCTGCACCTCATCAAGAAGAAGCGCAATCGAAACTTGTTGGCGAGCTTGAGCATCAGAAGGGATTCTCGACATGACTTCGCGGACAAGATCTTCACCTGTTCTGAGATGCCGCCATTCGAGCTGTTCCATATCGATATGAAGGATAAACCAGTCAGGATGCTCAGTATGGAGATATTCTGCAAGCTGAAGAAGGATATAACTTTTTCCTACACGCCGCTGACCAATGATCGCCTTGATTAGTTTTGTACCAATGTAAGGACGAATTCTATCGATATACCTTGGGCGAGGAATGATATTCATTCGCGTACCTCCGCTGTCCATTATGATGGACAAAATCGTAATTTGCAAGCCTTTGTCCATTACGATGGACAAAAATCATTCGACGGGATTGACTGGATTTTCGGGATTTCCATTATAGATAGCGGATATTTTGCTTGCCTATGTTTACAGCTCGCCCATCTTGTGAAATAGTCTTTTATGCAGCAGTACTACAAAAGAATACAGAATGCTGCAGAGGAGGAGGATCATCATGCAAAGGAAAATGAAGTTCATAGCCCTCATTGTTGTCGGTCTCTTTGTGGTTTCATTCGTTGCAGCAGGACCAAAAGAGGATATCGCTGCTACGGTGGATCGAATTTCGCCTGATCTTATCGCGATGTCCGATTTCATCCATGACAATCCGGAGCTGGGCAACAAAGAATACAAGGCTGTAGAGCTGCTTACGGGCTATCTCGTGCAAAATGGCTTTAAGAT
>JAKJFY010000039.1:12734-12980 GCA_022704665.1 Spirochaetota bacterium
GCCCGGCAATCTCCTTCCTAGCTGAATATGATGCGCTTGCAGAAGTAGGCCATGCTTGTGGACACAATATTATTGGCACTTCCTGTGTAGGTGCAGCAGTGGCGCTAGCTAAGAATCTTGGATCAATTCCCGCCAGAGTGATTGTATTTGGATGCCCTGCAGAGGAAACAACAAGCGGAAAGCTGCCCATGGCTGCTGAAGGCCTCTTTAAGCGTGCAGATATCGGAATGCAAATGCATCCTGGCT